>NZ_DAIPZB010000083.1:0-10589 GCF_036782435.1 Pinisolibacter sp.
GCGGCCGACCGCGTCGATCTCGTCGATGAAGATGATGCAGGGGGCGTTCTTCTTGGCCTGCTCGAACATGTCGCGGACGCGGCTGGCGCCGACGCCGACGAACATCTCGACGAAGTCGGAGCCCGAGATGGTGAAGAACGGCACGTTGGCTTCGCCGGCAACCGCACGGGCGGTCAGCGTCTTACCGGTACCGGGCGGGCCGACGAGCAGCACGCCGCGCGGGATGCGGCCGCCGAGGCGCTGGAACTTCTGCGGGTCGCGCAGGAATTCGACGATCTCCTGGAGATCCTCCTTGGCCTCGTCGATACCGGCGACGTCCTCGAAGGTGACGCGGCCGTGGGCCTCGGTCAGGAGCTTGGCCTTGGACTTGCCGAAGCCCATGGCCTTGCCGCCGGCGCCGCCCTGCATCTGGCGCATGACGAAGAGCCAGATGCCGATGATCAGCAGCATCGGCATCCACGAGATCAGGGCGCCGAGGAGCGAGAAGCTCTCGCCGGCCGGGCGCGCGGCGATGGCGACGTCCTTCTGACGCAGGAGTTCGATGTAGCGGGCGTCCGCCGGGGCGTAGGTCTGGAAGGTGCCGCCCGCCTTGTAGGCGCCCTGGACCTGCTGGTCGGTGATCACCACCTGCTTGATCTTGCCGCCCTCGACATCGTCGAGGAACTGGGAGAACGACACTTCGTTCGTGCCCGTCGTCCGTCCAGGGTTCTGGAACAGCTGGAAGAGCGCGATCAGCAAGAGTCCAATGATCACCCAGAGGGCGAAGTTCCGAAAATTGGCGTTCATCGAAGATCCCATCTCGGCCGGGCGGTACGCGAACACCGCCTCCGCCGACCCACGTCGGTTCCCTGGAAGATAGGTGTCTCCTCGCTCCGTGCCAAGGAGATGGGTTCGTCGCGGCGCGTTCGTCTGACGAAATCGTTACCGCGGCCCGCCGATCCGGCCGGCGCCGGGCTCCCGGACGGCGTTTCAGGGTGAAATCGGCGCGATATGCAGTGTTTCCATGCGATTTCGGTCCCCTTCGCGGACATGGCGGAGCCCCGGGCAGGCGACGAGTTCGCCGTCGCGGAAGACGGCGAGCGCCGATTCGATCATCGCCGCCGGTGGCGTGGGGTCTCCGACGATGGCCGGGGTGAGACCGTCGGTCGCGGCGATCGTCCGCCGGCCGTCGGGGCCCAGAGGCGCGATGGTCACCGCCGAGGAGGCCCCGGGCGCCAGTTCGATGCGCCGTCCGCGCCAGCGGCCACACTCTCCCGGTTCGAGCCTCAGGCTCGGCGGTGTGCCTCGGCCGGCTTCGGCGGCGATCCAGATGCGGCCGCGCCGCTGCTCGATGCGGGTGCCGCCGAGGGTGCGGGCGGCGACGACGGCGGCGGGATCGCCTCCGTCGACGGCGGCGGCGATCGCTTCCAGCCGGTCGAGCCGCGGACCGTAGGGGGCGCCGCCGACGGCTCGGACGAGCCGTGAGAAGAGCCGCAGGCGAACCTCTTCGGGCTGGGTGGCGACGACCTCCGGCCGCAGCGCCACCCAGCCGGCGGGGTGGATGTCGACGCCGGTGGCGAGCGCCGCATCGACCTGCGTCTCGATCGCGGACGCCGCACGCGCCATCGCCTTCGCGGTGGCGACGAGGCGGTCGCGGGTGAGGCCGAGGTCGGCGAGGAGGGGGGCGGCGGCGCGCCGACGGGCGCGGTCGAAGCGCCGGTCGGTGTTGGAGGGGTCTTCGATCCAGGCCTCGCCGGCGGCGGCGAGCGTGGCGAGCAGGCGCGATTTGGGCAGATCGAGAAAGGGGCGGGCGAGGACGAGGCCGTCGATCTTTCGGCGTGGTGTCATGGCGGAGAGGCCGACGACGCCGGAGCCGCGAGCCAGGCGGGCGAGGAAGGTCTCGGCCTGATCGTCGGCGTGGTGGGCGGTGACGACGGTGTCGCAGCCGAGGTCGCGGGCGGCGTCGAAGAGGAGGTCGTAGCGGGCGCGGCGGGCTTCGGCCTGGAGGTTGGCGGCGGGCTTTTCGCCCTCCCAGCGAAGCGTGCGGTGGAGGAGGCCGTGGCGGGCGGCGAGGGCGGCGACGAGGCGCGCTTCTTGCGCGGCTTCGGGCCTCAGGCCGTGGTCGACGGTGACGACGATCGCGCCGGGCAGCGTCGGATCGAGCGTACGGGCGCGGGCGTGGAGCAGGAGAAGGGCGGTGCTGTCGGGACCGCCGGAGACGGCGAGGACGAGACGGGAACGGTCTCGGAGCGGCGCGAAGAGGGTCGCGGCTTCGGCATCCGAGACGGGGGCGTCCTCAGCACTTGCCACGGACTTTCTCGGCGAGGGCGCGATCGCGCAGGGCGCGCGAAGCCTTGGGGTACTTGACGAGCAGTTCCTCGTAGGTGGTGCAGGCGGCCTTCTTCTCGCCGAGGGCGGCGAGGGAGAGGCCGAGCTTCAACAGGCTGTCGGGCGCCTTGGGGCCGTCGGGGAACTGGGTGTAGCTCTTGAGGAAGGCGTCGGCGGCCTCCTTGTTCTTGGAGCGGACATAGTAGCTCTCGCCGAGCCAGAACTGGGCGCTGCCGACCCGCTTGTCGGTCGGGTGATGGGTGATGAAGGTCTTGAAACTGGTCTCCGCCAGTTCGTATTCGCCGTTGAGCACGTAGCCGTAGGCGGCGTCGTATTCGTCGCGGGCGCTGGCGGTCGGCTGAACCGCCGAATAGCGCGGGTCGACGCCGGGAACCGGAACGATCGTCGGATCGGTGACGGCGCGGGTGTCGACGCCGGGGGCGCCGAGATTGAGCGGCGCCGAAGACGACGATCCGATCAGTCCACCGATCGGGTCGGCGGCGTTCAACTGGCCGAGCGACGCCGGCGGTGCACCGCGTCCGGCGACGGCGACCGGGGCGGACGCCGGGGCGACCGCGACCGGGGCGGCCGCGGGGGCCATGCCGGCCGCGGCCGGCAGGCCGGCGGTCGACATGGTTTCGGCGGCGCTCGGCGCGTCGCTGCGCTTCTGGGCCGGCTTGGCGCCGCGGGCGCCGCCGGCCTCGATCTCCTGCAGACGGAACTCGTAGTCCTTCTGCATGCGCGTCAGGGTGTCCTGAAGCTGCTGGATCTGGTGCGACATCTGCTCGATCTGGCCGTTGAGACCGCGCAACTGGCCTTCGAGCTGGTTGATGCGTAGCGACAGTTCGGCGTTGCGGCGATCACCGGAATCGGAGCCGCCGAAGAACCCCTGCGCCCGCGCCGTCCCGACGCCGAGCGAGGCGATCGTGGCGAAGGCCACGACGGCGATCACGGCGAGGCGGTGCCGCATCGGTGGGCCTCCGCGTGTGGCGAGTGTCCGTTGAAACATGGACGGCGGCGCTCCTTTCCTCCGACGAGCCGCGACGATCGGGCTCGGATCGGCCGATCTCCTATCATGACCCGCGCGTTTCGGCCAAAATTTGTCGTCGCGGTGACCCTCTCGCGATGATGCGACGACCGAGCGGCGTCCGCCGTCGAAACGGCGAACGGCGCCCCTCGGGGGAGCGCCGCTCGCATGTCGTTTCCGTGTGTTCCCGCGTTTCGGCCGCGGTCAGTTGGCGCCGTTGAGTACGGTGACGGCGCGGCGGTTCTGGCTCCAGCAGCTCTCGGCGTCGCAGACGGCGACCGGACGCTCCTTGCCGTAGGAGATGGTCTTCAGGCGGGTCGAGGAGATGCCGCGCGAGATCAGGTAGTCGCGCGTGGCGGCGGCGCGACGGGCGCCGAGGGCGATGTTGTACTCGCGGGTGCCGCGCTCGTCGGCGTGGCCTTCGACGGTCACGGCGTAGCGCGGGTACTTGCCGAGCCAGACGGCCTGACGGTCGAGGGTGCCGCGCGCCTCGCCGGTCAGTTCCGAACTGTCGTTCTGGAAGAAGACGCGGTCGCCGACGTTGACGACGAAGTCCTGCTGGCTGCCCGGCGTCGCCGCACCCGCGCCGCCGGCACCGTTCATCCCGGCGTTGTCCTGCTGGCTGGCGCAGGCCGCCAGGGTCAGCGAGGTCGCGACGACGGCCGCGAACTTCGCGCCGCGGGTCAGGCCCAATTCACTCCACATGCGAAAGACTCCTTCGGAAGGTCCCCGATACTCGTCGGTAACCCTAACGATCCGTGGTTAAGTCGGGGTTCAGGAACATGGTGAACGAAACCTTTCCGTACGCCGTTTCCACGACGCCGGCCGGTATCGCCGTGGCGTCATCAGGGCGGGGGGAAAGTGGTCGAAGCGTGTCCCTGCCGCGGCCGATCCGCGACGCGGCGCGGCGGCGGAAAAGCGTTGCCGATCGGCATCACCTCACCGTGGCACGATCGCCACGGCGAGGTGATGGCCAGTTCACTTCAGCAGCGGCGACCAGGAGGGATCGGAGGCGCCGGCCGGGGTGCGGATGCGGGTCAGCACGTGACCGGTGACGTCGGCGAGCCAGAGGCCGGCCTGTCCGCCTTCCTCGCGGAAGAACATGACGTAGCGGCCGTTGGGGGCGAAGGTCGGGCCCTCGTTGTGGAAGCCTTCGGTGAGGATGCGCTCGCCGGTGCCGTCGGGCTTCATCACGCCGATCTTGAACATGCCGCCTTCCTGCTTGGTGAAGGCGATGAACGGATTGTCCGGGTCGGGCGACCACACCGGCGTCGAGTAGCGTCCGGAACCGAAGGAGATGCGCTTCGACGCGCCGCCGCCGCGGTCCATGACGTAGAGCTGCTGGGTGCCGCCGCGGTCGCTCTCGAAGACGATCTGCGCGCCGTCGGGCGAGAAGGAGGGATGGGTGTCGATCGCCGCGGCGTTGGTCAGCTGCTGCACGGCGCGACCGCCGAGGTTCATCGAGAAGATGTTGGCGTTGCCGTCCTTCTGCATCGAGAAGACGAGGGTGTTGCCGTCGGGCGAGAAGCGCGGGCTGAAGGTCATCGACGGGAAGTCGCCGACGAGTTGGCGGGCGCCGGAGGCGACGTTGAGGATGAACACCTTGGGGTCGCCGGCGCCGTAGGACATGTAGGCGAGTTGCTGGTTCGACGGCGAGAAGCGCGGGGTCAGCACCAGTTCCTGGCCGCGGGTGAGGTAGCGCACGTTGGCGCCGTCCCAGTCCATGATGGCGAGCTTCTTGACCCGGTTCGACTTCGGCCCGGACTCGTCGACGAAGGCGACGCGGCTGTCGAAGAAGCCCTTGAAGCCGGTGAGCTGCGAAAAGGCGGCATCGGCGACGATGTGGGCGAGGCGGCGGATGTTGTCGGGCGAGGTGGCGAACTGCGAGCCGATCAGCTGAGAGCCGCCGTAGACGTCCCACACCCGCACCTGGGCGACGATCTGTCCACCCTGTTGCTGCACCGTGCCGGCGACGAGCGCCTGAGCGTTGATGCCGCGCCAATTGTTGAAATTCGGCGTCACGTCGGCGCCGACGGCGCGCTCCAGATAGGAGGACGGGTCGAGGACGTTGAAGTAGCCGGAGGTCTTCAGATCCTGGGCGACGATCTGCGCCACCTGGGCGCCGAGCTGCGGGTCGCCGGTGAAGTTGGGCACGGCGATCGGCATCGGCGTGAAGGCGGCGCCGGGGGTGACGGTGATCTTCAGCTGCGCCTCGGCGGGAAGCGACGCGGCGAGGAGGCCGACGGCGCCGGCGGCCAGCCCGACCACGGCGAGGCCGATGGCGCGCAGCCGCGACGCGAAGGCGCTCCGGCGGCGGTCGGCGCGTATCGGGCGGGGCGGCGCGAAGGTCTGTTGGCTCGGCATCGTCGAAGTCCTCGTCGTCTCGTCGGTGTCCGTCAGAAGACGTCCTTGGGATTGAAGGTCGCCTCCACCAGCCGCCAGGCGGCGTATTTCTCGGGAGGCATCTTGTAGGGGCCGCACTGCAGGAGGGCGCGGCGCGCCGAGGCGGCGAGGGCCGGTCCGAGCGGGTGCGCCGGGGCCTCGATGATCTCGGGCTGGCCGGCGAGCGTGCCGTCCTGGTTCATCGAGAAGCGCAGAGTCACGCCGATGCCGGCCTCGGCCGATCCGATCGGCGGGTTCCAGCATTTCTTGATCTGGCCGACCAGCGCGTCCGTCTCCGACTGGGTCATGCGGGTGACGTTCAACCTGCCGGATGGCGAGCCGAGGCTGGCGGTCTGCTGCACCTTGGAGGCGGACGAACCGGTCCGGTTCTTGTTGAGGATGTCGGAAATCTCGCGCGAATCGAACTGCGACTTGGCCTTGGCCGCCTCGGCCGCCTTGGCGTCGGCCGCGGCCTTCGCGGCGCGGTCGGCGGCGGCCTTGGCATCGGCCAACGCCTTGGCTCTGGCGTCGGCCTTGGCCTTGGCGTCGGCGGCGGCCTTGGCGGCGGCGGCGGCCTTGGCGTTGGCGAGGCGCTTCTCCTCCGCCTTCTTGTCGTCGAGCTTCTTCTGCTCCTCGAGGAGCTTGTCGAGCGCCTTGGTGTCCTTCGGCGGCTCCTTGGGCACCGGCGGCTTGCCCTCGCCGAGGTCCTTGGCCTTCTCCGCCTCCTTGGGCAGGTCGGGCTTGGGCTCGGGGGCCTTGATCGGCTCGGGCTTCGGCGGTTGCGGCTTGGGTTCCGGCGCCTTGATCGGCTCGGGTTTCGGCGGTTCCGGCTCGGGCGGCTCGGGAGCCTTCACCGGTTCGGCCTTGGGCTCGGGCTTCGGCGGTTCCGGCTTGGCCTGCGGGATCGGCGGCGGCGGCTCCTCGCGGGCGTCGGTGCCGGCGCGGGCGCCCTCGCTCTCCTTGGCCGCCTGCTTCGTCTCCTTCGGGACGATCTCGTCCTTGGGCTTGGCCGTCTTCTGACCGAGCCTGAGGTTCGCCACGTCGGCGACGGGGACGAACTCGATCGGCATGGCGTCGACGACGACGGCGTCTTCCGCCGCCTTCCGGAACGGCAGTCCGACCACGATCCACGCGATCAGCGCAGCGTGCAGGACGACCGAGGCGGGAAGGCCGGGACGCATGGGGCTCCTCACCGAGAGGCCGTCTCGGGCAGCGAGACGAGGCCGATCTTCTTGAAGCCGGCGTCGTTGAGCCGGCCCATGACGCGCAGGATGGTGCCGTAGTCGGTGGTGCGGTCGCCGCGCACCAGGATGCGCTCCTCCACCCCGTTCTTGGCGATCGCCTGGAGCTTGGGGACGAGGTCGTCGAGCTTCAGCTCGGCGTCCATGATGAAGATGCGGCCCTGGCCGTCGACCGACACGGTGACCGGCTGGGTCTGGCCCTCCATCGCCTTGGCGCGGGTCTCCGGCAGGTCGACCGGAACACCCACCGTCATCATCGGCGCCGCCACCATGAAGATGATCAGCAGCACCAGCATGACATCGATGAAGGGCGTCATGTTCATGTCGGCGATGGGACCGCGCCGCGCCCGCGACCTGCGTCCTCGCCGTCCACCGGAGCCTCCGGCTCCTCCGACCGCCATGCCCATGATCCGATCTCCTCGTTGCCGAACTCAGGCCGCGTGCCGTTCGTCGATCTGGCGCGACAGGATGGCGGAGAACTCGTCGGCGAAGGCCTCGAGCCGGCCGCCGAGGGCGCCGGCGTCGGAGGAGAGCTTGTTGTAGGCGATGACAGCCGGGATCGAGGCGACGAGGCCGATGGCGGTGGCGAAGAGCGCCTCGGCGATGCCCGGCGCGACGACGGCGAGCGAGGTGTTCTTCGACGCCGCGATGCCCTGGAAAGCGGTCATGATGCCCCAGACGGTACCGAAGAGGCCGATGAAGGGGCCCGAGGCGCCGATGGTGGCGAGCACCAAGAGGTTGGAATTGAAGCGGTCGACTTCGCGATTGATGGTGACGTCCATCACCTTGTCGATGCGCTGCTGCAGGGATCCGATCGCCGGGCGGCCGCTCTCGTGGCTGCGCTTCCACTCGCGCATGGCGGCGACGAAGAGGGCGGGCATGCCGCGGTTGTCGCGCGCCGACAGCGTCCGATAGAGATCCTCGAGGCTCTGGCCGGACCAGAAGACCTGTTCGAAGTGGTCCATCTGGCGGCGGGTGCGCAGGAACAGGATCACCTTGTCGACGATGATCGCCCAGCACCACACCGAGGCGAGGAAGAGGCCGGCCATCACCAGTTTGACGACGAGGTGGGCCGACCAGAACAACGACAGGAGCGAGATCGAGGCGTTCGGGGCGGCGAGCGCCACCTGGGCGACATCAGCGTTCATGAATCCGGTTCCTTGTCGCCGGGCGCGGCGCGAACGACGCCGCGGGCGCGGCGAGACGGGGGATGTGGATCTCGACGGGGACGAGGCGAAGCCGATCCGCGGCGGTCGAGCGAGGTCCACGTGTCTCCCGCTCTCGGTGCGGGTCACGCGATCCGGTCTTCGACCGTTCCGACGGGCGTGAGCGTTTCCGCATCCTCCGGCCCCGATCTCCGCGAGAGATCTTCTGCCCACCGAATATGACCAAACGAGGGCTCGGGCGAGCCTTCGCATCCGCCAGCAAGCCATTGTCAAGGTTAAGAAACGGTTACGTTTCCCGCGGTGCGGCGGGGTCGGCGGCGTCGGGCGCTTCGGGATGGCCGACCAGGGTGCGGAACCGGCCGGGGATGCGTCGGGCGCGCCCCTCGCGGGTGATGCCGACGACGATCACCACGGCGGTGGCGATGGTCTCGTCGCCGCGGGTGAGGGTCTGCTTCATGGTCATGCGAGCCCCGCCCATGTCGCAGACGCGGGTGGTGACGGTGAGGAGGTCGTCGAGCTTGGCCGCCTTGAGATAGTCGATCTCCATGCGGCGCACGGCGAAGAGCAGGCCGGGACCGTCGTCGGCGAGATCGGTCTGCGACAGGCCGAGGGCGCGGAGGAATTCGGTGCGGCCACGCTCGAAGAAGCGGACGTGGGAGGCATGATAGACGATGCCGCCGGCGTCGGTGTCCTCCCAGTAGACCCGCACCGGGATGGCGTGTTCGACGACCTCGGTCCCCGGCGTGTCGCAGCGCGCGTCGTTCATTCCGCTCGTTCTCCTCGGCCTGGTGAGAAGCGGCGCCGGTCGCCGCATCTGCGCGAAGGGGCCCACGAATAGGATTTCGAGGAAGCGACATCAACCGCGCCGAACGCCGGGGAGGGGCGCGGCGGACGCGGGGATCGAGGGGCGCGGGGGAGGGGGCGGGCGAAACGAAGAAGGCCGGCTCGGGGGCGCCGAGCCGGCCTCGTGTTCTGTCCCTGTGGATCGCCGTTTTCAGGCGATCCGATCCCGACCCGGCGGCGGATCCGCCCAGAAGCGGGCGGGACCGTCCTGCCGATGATCGACGATCCGCTCGGGCGGGCGCATGGAGGCGGCCTCGAAGACCCCGTCCACGACCTCGGTCCCGAAGGATTTCGAAAGGTTCATGCGGGCTCCTCTTCCGTTGATCTTGAGGAGATGGTGCTCCGAATTCGTTACCGAAGTGTTGACGAAACGTCGTCATCGGCGATTCAATCGATTTCGCCGGGGCGACGACTTCGATGTCTCCAGTAATCGGCGCGGCGTAACCGTACCCGCTGGTACGACGCGGCGGCCTCGCCCTCACACCGTCTTGTCGACGATGTTCCCCATGCCGGGAGGCGGGGCCGGGGCGCGGGCGGCGGCGCCGTCGTCGCCGTCGTGGTCGTTCACCCGATCGGGACCGGGACCCTCGCGCATCTCCGGAAGGCGGGAGGCCGGCGATGCGGCGGGGGGGATCGTCATGCTCATGTCGCTCTCCTCTGTCGTCGAGCCCCATGACGTTCGCGCCGGGTTCATCAACGAAACGTTAAAAACCAAGAAGATTCCAAGAAAAGGCCGAAGTATTTCTGGCTTCATGTATCGTTCTCGATCGGTGACACGAAATCGTGATCGCGAAAATTCACCCGACGGGACGGCTCGCGTCGGTTTTGTCAGGTTCTCGTCAGTTTCGCGGTGGAGGGAGCGGGCCCCGATCGATCGGTCGGCTCCCCTCGGAGGGGATCGGCATAGTAGACTGCCGCCTCGTCCGAATCGCATTTTCCGGGACATTCGCATGGCCAGACACGTCGCCGGCGCCGAAATCGAGCGGTTGATCCAATTGCTCGGCAAGCTGCCGGGGCTCGGCCCGCGCTCGGCGCGGCGGGCCGCGCTGCATCTCGTCAAGAAGAAGGAGAGCCTGTTGGCGCCGCTCACCGCCGCCTTCCAGGCGGCGCTCGGCAAGGTCGGGGTGTGTTCGATCTGCGGCAACGTCGACACGGTGGAGCCGTGCACGGTGTGTCGCGATGCCGGCCGCGACGGTTCGGTGCTGGTGGTGGTCGAGGACGTGTCGGATCTGTGGGCGCTGGAGCGGGCCGGGGCGATCGACGCCAGGTATCACGTGCTCGGCGGCGTGCTGTCGCCGCTCGACGGCATCGGTCCGGGCGATCTGACGATCGCGGCGCTGGTCGAGCGCTGTCGGCAGGGCGGCATCCGCGAGGTGGTGTTGGCGATGAACGCCACGGTCGAGGGCCAGACCACGGCCCATTACATCACCGACCAGCTCGCCCATCTCGGCGACGAGGGGCGTGAGATCTCCGTCACCCGCCTCGCCCACGGCGTGCCGGTCGGCGGCGAACTCGACCACCTCGACGACGGCACCCTCTCCCAGGCGATGCGGGCGCGGACGAAGGTCTGAGGAGACCTGTGCGCGGTTGGACCATCATGTTGATTTGATGCGTTTAATGTGC
>NZ_DAIPZB010000084.1:0-10377 GCF_036782435.1 Pinisolibacter sp.
CGATCCGAACCGCCGAAAAGCCCCCCCGAGAGCCAGCCTCAGCGCCCGTTGGTATCAGTTGCGCAGGCCGGCGGCGATCGCGCGATTGATGTTGATCAGCACCGAGAGCTTCTCCGGCGTCGGCTCGATCATCGTGTCCATCGTGCGCTTGAAGATGAAGGTCGCCAGATTGGCGATGTTCTCCTGCAATTCGTGCGGCAACTCGCTGGTCTCGCCGGTGGCGAAGGAAACGAGGATGGTCCAGAGCTTGCGATTGAACGTCAGAGCGTGATCGAGATCCTTCTCGTTCGTCGCCCAGTCGTCCGAAATCGCCTGAAGACGGGCGGCGGCGCGCAGAAGAAGGCCGGACTCGAGATCGCGCGGATTGGCGATGGTCCTATTGGTCTGGCGATAGGCTTGAGCCGCTTGCTGATACATGACCGATCAGACGCCTTTCGTGTTCGATCAACAATCTCGCGTCCTTGAGCGCCTTGTAGAGATTGCCGCTCAGGATATTCTTGCTAACATCGGTAATATAGCCGATAGAACTCGGCGATGCAAGAATGAATTCATTGATCGCAGTGAAATATTCGTCCTGAAGCTTCTCGACATTCCGTGCCAGATACATCAGTTGTACGATGAGGTAGATGCGCTTGGCCGGAGTATCCGCGGTCGCCGGCGAAAGAATATCCTTCTCTCGAAGGATCGGTGCACTGCCTTCGATGAACAGACGAGTGCGCTGATGGTCGTTGGTGATCAACGACTCGCCGATGATGATCTTCTCGCCTGGCTTGAGTTCGACCTTGAGTGACATGAGGCCTCGTGCTGGGACAGGCGGTACGGAGATCTCGATCTCCCTGCCGGGATCATCTTCGCGCAACCGTGGTTAATGCTGCGTTGACGGATCGCGAGACGCCAAGACGGGCGGGGTGGCCCCGCCCGTCTGGAGATCTTCTTCGATGTCGCGGTCGATCAGCCGAGGAGCTGAAGGACCTGCTGGCCGGCCTGGGCCGACAGCGACAGCGCCTTGGAGGAGAGCGACTGCTGGGTCTGGAGAGCCAGCAGGTTGGCGCCTTCCTCGTTGGTGTCGGCGAGCGTCAGCTTGTCGGCGCCGGTCGACAGGGTGTTGATGATGTTCTTGGTCCAGTCCTGGCGGATCTGCACCGTCGACAGGTTGGTGCCGAAGGTCGAGGACTGGGCGCGCAGCTCGTTCTGAGCGGCGGAGAGCGCCTTGAGGACGGCGTTGATCTGGGCGTCGGTGGCGAAGCTCACCGAGGCGGCCGAGGGGGTCGCGACCAGGTTCGAACCGCCGACGGCCGAGTCGGACGAGTCGTTGTGGGCGACGGTGAAGTTGTTGGCCGAAGCGTAGCTGATCTGGCCGGAGGCCTCGTCGTAGCTCGCCTGGATGTCGCCGTTGGTGGCGCTGTTCACCTTGTCGACGACGTCCTTGATGGTGTCGGCGTCGGTCAGGTCGACCTTGTAGGTGGTCGACCCGGACGAGGTGGTCACGGCGAACTCGAGATAATCGCCGTCGGCGGAGCCGGCGTCGGTGGTCTCGGCCGTGTTGGCGCCGAAGGTCGTGCCCGAGCCCGAATAGATGGTCGAGTCGAGGCCGATGGCGGTGGCGTCGGTGTAGTCGACGGCGGTGATCTTGAGCTTGTTGGTCGAATCTTCGTTGAAGATGACCGACAGGTCGTTGCCGGTGCCGGCGAGAAGGTTCTTGCCGTTGTAGCCGGAGTCCTTGGCGACCGCCTCGAGCTGCTTGAGGATCTCGCCGTACTCGGCGGCGTACTTGGCGCGAGTGGCGGTGTCGGAAGCCGTGGTGGAGAGCGCCTGCGTCGCCTTGCCCTTGGCACTGTCGACGAGCTTGGAGATCGAGGTGATGCCCTGATCGGCCGCCTTGAGCACCTGGATCGACTGACCCATGTCGTCGAGCAGGTTGGAAAGATCGGAGGCGCGGTTCGACAGACCGGAAGCGGTGAAGAACGACTTCGGATTGTCGAGAGCGGAATTCACCTTGCGGCCGGTGGCCAGTCGGTTCTGTACCGTCCCGAGCAGTTCGGCGGTCGACTGCAGCGACAACAGATTCTGCCGGACGGAGGCGGAAAGAACGATATCGGACACCGATCTCACTCCCGTTTCTGGTGGTCCCCGCCGATTCGGAAGGGAGTGTTGTTTCACTTCATGGGAGCATCATGCTTCGTTAACCTTAATGGAGAGTAAACCGGATCAAGCGTTTGCCGGGACAGCGCGATATTCCTTCGCCGGCCGGAATTCGGTGGCCTCGACGCACGGGGAGAGTGGCGGGGAGGGCGGAATTCGGCCGATCGCGCGCGCCGTCGCGAAGACGCGATCGACGAAACCCGGTCCGCATCCGGGCCGAGAAACGCGAAGACGGGCGGGTTTGCCCCGCCCGTCTCGTCGTCTTCGAATCTTCTTCGTGATCGGATCGATCAGCCGAGGAGCTGAAGGACCTGCTGGCCGGCCTGGGCCGACAGCGACAGCGCCTTGGAGGAGAGCGACTGCTGGGTCTGGAGAGCCAGCAGGTTGGCGCCTTCCTCGTTGGTGTCGGCGAGCGTCAGCTTGTCGGCGCCGGTCGACAGGGTGTTGATGATGTTCTTGGTCCAGTCCTGGCGGATCTGCACCGTCGACAGGTTGGTGCCGAAGGTCGAGGACTGGGCGCGCAGCTCGTTCTGAGCGGCGGAGAGCGCCTTGAGGACGGCGTTGATCTGGGCGTCGGTGGCGAAGCTCACCGAGGCGGCCGAGGGGGTCGCGACCAGGTTCGAACCGCCGACGGCCGAGTCGGACGAGTCGTTGTGGGCGACGGTGAAGTTGTTGGCCGAAGCGTAGCTGATCTGACCGGAGGTCTCGTCGTAGCTGGCCTGAACCTCGCCGTTGGTGGCGTTGTTCACCTTGTCGACGACGTCCTTGATGGTGTCGGCGTCGGTCAGGTTGACCTTGTAGGTGGTCGACCCGGACGAGGTGGTCACGGCGAACTCGAGGTAATCGCCGTCGGCGGAGCCGGCGTCGGTGGTCTCGGCCGTGTTGGCGCCGAAGGTCGTGCCCGAGCCCGAATAGATGGTCGAGTCGAGGCCGATGGCGGTGGCGTCGGTGTAGTCGACGGCGGTGATCTTGAGCTTGTTGGTCGAATCTTCGTTGAAGATGACCGACAGGTCGTTGCCGGTGCCGGCGAGAAGGTTCTTGCCGTTGTAGCCGGAGTCCTTGGCGACCGCCTCGAGCTGCTTGAGGATCTCGCCGTACTCGGCGGCGTACTTGGCGCGAGTGGCGGTGTCGGAAGCCGTGGTGGAGAGCGCCTGCGTCGCCTTGCCCTTGGCACTGTCGACGAGCTTGGAGATCGAGGTGATGCCCTGATCGGCCGCCTTGAGCACCTGGATCGACTGACCCATGTCGTCGAGCAGGTTGCCGAGGTCGGAGGCGCGGTTGGAGAGCGCCGACGCGGTGAAGAACGACTTCGGATTGTCGAGGGCCGAATTGACCTTGCGGCCGGTGGCCAGTCGGTTCTGAACCGTGCCGAGCATATCGGCGGTCGACTGCAGAGACAGCAGGTTCTGCCGGACGGAGGCGGAGAGAACGATACCAGACATGTTTTACTCACTCCCGATTCTGGGGCTTCCCCTCCATCCTGGAAGGGCGTGCGTACTCGGCACGTCGGGATCATGTTGGCGCGGTAACCCTAATTCGAAGTAAACGGCAGCGGCCGGTATTCGCCCATGAGATGGAATTTTTGTTAGACAGAGGTGAATACGTCCACTGTCGTCGGATGGTCGAATACGCCGTGTTGCCAAGGGAAATGGCGCCATACGAGTGTAATGCGCGCATCAATTCATGACGACCTGTCGCTCGTGCCGTAGGTTGCACGAGTTTTCGTGATGAAGACGATCGTTGAAAAAGCAAGACGGGCGGGAAAGCCCGCCCGTCTCGTCGATGCCGTGGTCGCGAACGATCACCCGAGCAGCTGGAGAACCTGCTGACCGGCCTGCGCGGAGAGCGACAGAGCCTTGGTCGACAGAGCCTGCTGGGTCTGCAGGGCGAGGAGGTTGGCACCTTCCTCGTTGGTGTCGGCGAGCGTCAGCTTGTCGGCGCCGGCCTGCAGGGTGTTGATGATGTTCTTGGCGAAGTCCTGGCGGGTCTGGACGGTCGACAGGCTGGTGCCGAAGGTCGAGGACTGGGCGCGCAGGGTGCTCTGAGCCGAGTTCAACGCCTTGAGGACGGCATTGATCTGGGCGTCGGTGCCGAAGTTCACCGCGGCCGACGCGGCGGTCACGGTCAGCTTGGAGCCGGAGACGGCGCCGTCGGACGAGTCGTTGTGGGCGACGGTGAAGTTGTTGGCCGAAGCGTAGCTGATCTGACCGGAGGTCTCGTCGTAGCTGGCCTGAACCTCGCCGTTGGTGGCGTTGTTCACCTTGTCGACGACGTCCTTGATGGTGTCGGCGTCGGTCAGGTTGACCTTGTAGGTGGTCGAACCGGACGAGGTGGTCACGGCGAATTCGAGATAATCGCCGTCGGCGGAGCCGGCGTCGGTGGTCTCGGCCGTGTCGGCACCGAAGGTCGTGCCCGAACCCGAATAGATGGTCGAGTCGAGGCCGATGTTGGAGGCGTCGGTATAGTCGACCGCCGTCACCTTCAGCTTGCTGGTCGAGGTCTCGTTGAAGAGGACCGAGAGATCGTTGCCGGTGCCGCCGAGGAGGTTCTTGCCGTTGTAGCTGGCATCCTTGGCCGCGGAGGCGATCTGGTTGAGCAGCTCACCGTATTCGGCGGCGTACTTGGTGCGCGAGGAGCTGTCCGAGGTCTGCAGGGCCTGGTTGGCCTTGGCCTTGGCGGCGTCGACGAGCTTGGAGATCGAGGTGATGCCCTGATCGGCCGCCTTCAGCACCTGAACCGCCTGACCCATGTCGTCGAGCAGGTTCGAGATGTCGGAAGCGCGGTTGTTCAGGCTCTGCGCGGTGAAGTAGGCGCTGGCGTTGTCGGAGGCCGAGTTCACCTTGCGGCCGGTGGCCAGGTGCTGGTTGGTGATGCCCATCATCTCGGCGGTGGACTGCAGCGACGAGAGAGCATTACGGACGCCGGCGGAAATCGCGATAGACATGTTGTTCGATCCTTCCTGATCGAGATACGTCGGTCCCTTCTGAACCGCGGTCACCTCCGATAGATGACGCAACAACAACTGCCGGCCAAACTTGAATCATTGCATAAGGAATGTAGTTAACGAACGTCATGGTTAAGCGTGTTTGAAGTAATCGACGAGCGTATACAGTTTGTTATGCTTACCGCATCGTTTACGCTGAGGACGCGCGCGACGAAAAAGCCCTCGCTTCGAGGGCGAGGGCTCAGGGTGTGCGATCGACGCGGAGGGGGGCGGGGCTGTGCCGTCTTCCCCGCTCAGACGGATCGGTCGACGGCAGGTGTCTCGTGGGAGGTGCGGTCGTGTTGCTCGTAGGCGGCGCGCGAGCGGATCTTGTCGGAGCGGGGGATCTCCAGAATGACTCGCTCCGTCGTCTCGTCGGTCCAGCGGTAGACGACCGAACCGCTCGGGAGGTCGCGTTCGAAACCGGCTCTGATGGCGAGCCGCCCGGCTCTTTCCTGATCGCGGCGACGGTCGTCGGTGGAGGAGGCGTTCTGCGACGGCTGAGCCGCGCGAACGGTCTTTTCGGTCGGGAGATCCGTCGCGGTCGCGCCGCCGGCGACGTCGTCGCGGCGGTTGGGTGGATCGTGGACGATCGTCGCGTAGGGTCTGATGGCTCCGGTATCCATGGTCGACTCCTCGGGCTCTCCCTGCCCTGGATCTGGTGTCGTGCCATGCTCCACACGCGATTTGAATCAACCGTAAACAAATCCATTCGCCGACCACCTCCGGGTGAGTAGCGGTGGAATATTCGTCGATATGGTGAATCGTCGGCGCGAGTCATCGGTAAAGATGGGTCTCGTGTTCGAAGCAAACGGCCGGCGAGAACTTGAGCGGATCGAGTCGAGCCGGTCGAACGACTCGATCGGCGTGTCGCTTTCCCCGGCGAGAGGGCGTAGAAAGAGGAGCGATGCAGGGCCGGCACGACTCTCGTGCTGCGGCCCGGCGTCGCCCCAATCCCGCCACGGCGATGCGCGAGGTTCGGGCTCACAGCTGCGAGGAAAACCCATGTCGCTGCCCGCGGATCATCCACGTCTGAAGAAGCGTCCCTTCAGCGAGGGCGAGTTGATCGCCGACGGTCTGATCCATGCGATCGCCATCGTGGCGGCGATCGTCGGGCTCGCCGTGCTGATCATGCTGGTGGCGTTGAAACACGGCGGAGTCGAGATCACGGCGACGATCGTCTACGGCTTCGGCCTCCTGGCGATGCTCGGCTTCTCCTGCGCCTACAACCTGGTGCCGGCCTCGGATCTGAAATGGATCCTGCGGCGGTTCGATCATTCGGCGATCTATCTGATGATCGCCGGGACCTACACGCCGCTGATCACCCTCTTCGACGACGGGGTCTGGGCCTGGACCCTGGCGATCGTGGTGTGGAGCGGCGCGGTGCTGGGGATCGTCGTCAAGCTGGCGTTGCCCGGGCGCTTCGACCGGCTGTCGATCGTCGCCTACGTCGTCCTTGGACTTGTCGTGGTGGCGGCGATCGAGCCGATGCGGCGGTCGCTGCCGCCGGCCACCGTGGCGCTCGTGGCGATCGGCGGCGGCCTCTACATCTCCGGCATCGCCTTCTATCTGTGGAAGAGCCTCAAGTTCCACAACGCCATCTGGCACGGCTTCGTCGTCTCGGCGGTGTTCTGTCACTTCGCCGCGATCACCCACGCCATGGTCGCCTCGGCCTGAGCGCGGGGACGGGGCATGAGCCTTCGATGCCGTTCACAGGCGGCGATCGACGGCGATGCCGCGGGCGGTCGAATAGGCGGCGGCGCCGGCTGCGGCGTCGCGGCCGTAGGTGCGGGGAGCGGTCCTTTTGCCGACCGTTTCCGAGACGGTGCGCACCAGATCCTCGGACACTTCGCGGGCGATGGCGAGGACCGAGAGGTTCTCGCGCAGGAGTGCGTTGAAATCGCCGTGTCGACGGCGCAGTTCTTCGACCCGGGGCGCGCACAGACGTCCGAGGACGACGGAGTTGGCCTTCAGACGGGCGCGCAGGCGCAGGTAGTCGCCGGAGACGCGGGTCTTCGCGGCTTCGAGTTCGGCGGCGGCGAACAGCAGCCCGGCGCGCACCAGGCGGGTCTCCTCGCGGATCACCTCTTCGAGATGGCCGAGTGTGTCCGCCACTTCGTCGATCAACGCCTCGGCGGCTTCGGCCGTACCGATCAGCGGCTCGGTCTCGGGCAGGGGGCGCGGCGTGCGGTGGCTCGGGTTCATTTCGAGGCGCCTTCCTGGACCTGCAGCAACTGGGTGTAGACGGCGTCGGCGAGGCCGATCCCGCCCGAACGGGCGATCTCGCCGGCATATTTGTCGACCAGGATGCCGCGCCACGTCTCCTCCGCCTGACCGCCGTGGAACGGTCCGGAGGTGTCGATGCCGGCGAACATCTGGTTGAACATGGTGGAAAGGAAGACCTGCTCGAACTCGGTCGCCTTGGCGCGGGCCTTGGCTTCCGGCGTCGCCTTGGAGCCGAGCGCGGCGTCGCCCATGGTGTGCAGCGCCGGGGTCGAGGTGGCGAGCGAGATGGTGGCGTCGAAACCCATCACAGCACCTCGATGTCGGCCTGGAGGGCGCCGGCCGCCTTGATCGCCTGGAGGATGGTGATCATGTCGCGCGGGCCGATGCCGAGGGCGTTGAGCCCGTCGACCAGCTCGCGCAACGAGACCGTCTGGTTGACGATGGCCATGCGCTTCTTGGAACTGTCGTCGACGGTGACCTGGGTCCGCGGTACCACCGTCGTCTGGCCGGCGGCGAGCGGGTTGGGCTGGCTGACCTCGGGCTGCTCGGTGACGGTGACGGTGAGGTTTCCCTGCGCGACCGCGACGGTGGAGACGCGGACGTCCTGGCCCATGACGATGATGCCGGTCGCCTCGTCGATCACCACCTTGGCCGGCAGGTCGGGTTCGACCGCCAGTTGCTCGATGTCGGTGATGAGGTCGACGATGTTGCCGTTGAACTTCGGCGGCAGGGTGAGGCGGACGGTCGAGGGATCCACCGGCTCGGCCGAGGGCACGCCGATCAGGTCGTTGATCGCCAGAGCGATGCGGCGGGCGGTGGTGAAGTCGGGGTTGCGCAGGGCGAGGCGCACGGCGCGCATCGAGCCGAGCTTGAACTCGACTTCACGCTCGACCAGGGCGCCGGAGGCGATGCGGGCGGAGGTCGGCACGCCGCGGGTGACGGAGGCCGCTTCGCCCTTGGCGGTGAAGCCGCCGACGGCGAGCGCTCCCTGGGCGATGGCATAGACCTCGCCGTCGGCGCCCATCAGTGGGGTGACGAGGAGGGTGCCGCCCTGCAGGCTCTTGGCATCGCCGAGGGCGGAGATGGCGACGTCGATGCGGGTGCCCTGGGTGGAGAACGGCGGCAGGTTGGCGGTGACCATCACGGCCGCGACGTTGGCGGTGCGCATGTTGGCGCCGCGGGTGTTCACGCCCATGCGCTCGAGCATCGCCTGCAACGACTGCTTGGTGAAGGGCGCGTTGTTGAGACTGTCGCCGGTGCCGTTGAGGCCGACGACGATGCCGTAACCGACGAGCTGGTTCTCGCGGACGCCCTCGATGGAGGCGAGATCCTTGATCCGCGACGTCGCGGCCTCGGCCGTCGCGACGACGGCGAAGAAGGCGGCGGCGAAGGCGAAGGTGCGAGCGACAGCGGTGAACCACATGGACATCGAACGAGATCTCCCCAATCTCGTCTTTCGTCTTGCGAGGGTCGTGCCAGATGCGGGCGTCGCCGCGATGGGGCGGAAACGGGGCGGAAAACCAAGGCTTCACGTCCGGCCTCGGGATTCGGGGGTGTTCCGCCGGCACTTCGACGGCGGAAAATGCTGCCGGTTCGTGTTAGAGAAGGTGCGAGGCGCGGCAGAAGTTGCCGGGCCGGCCGGAGAGACGAGACGTGGCGATCAGGATCGACGGACCCGGTCGGACGGGCGGGGTGCAGAGCGGTCGGCCGACGCGGGCGAAGGAAGGCGGCGGCGCTTCGTTCGCGCTGCCCGGCGCCGACGTGCCGACGAAAGCCGCCGCCCCGACACTCGCCGGGGCCACCGGGCTCAACGACATCGCCTCGCTCTTGGCGCTGCAGGGCGTGCCGGTCGCCGAGGACCCGCGCGAGCGGCGGCGCAAGGCGGTCAAACGCGGGCTCGACCTGCTCGACGTGCTGGAGAACGTCCGGCTCGATCTCCTCGGCGGCGGCGTGGCCGATGATCGGCTGGAGCGGCTCGTCCGGATGCTCGGGGGCAGAGCGCCGTCGGGCGACGACCGCCTCGACGCTCTGGTCGCCGACATCGAACTCCGGGCCCGGGTGGAGTTGGCGAAGTTCGGTCGCTTTCCCGACTGATCGCAGAAATATCAGCCGTATCGCCGCGGCATCGCGGATCGATCTCGCGGATGAAAACCATTCGTAGAGAAAATTTCCACAGCGCCTACGCTTTCATCGTGACGTCATCTCCTCGGCGTTGTAAGAGGCCGGCGCGATGGCTATATTCCGCGCGCCTTCGCCACCCCCATCCAGAATGGATAGGAAGGGAGTATCGATGTCGGTCGTGAGCGAGTTGGATTACCGCCCGTCGGAAGACGAGGCCTTCATGAACGATCGTCAGCGCGAGTACTTCCGCAAGAAGCTACTCGAGTGGAAAGAAGAGATCCTCAAGGAGTCTCGCGAGACTCTGCAGCATCTCGCCGACGAGAGTCAGAATCATCCCGATCTGGCGGATCGTGCGTCGTCGGAAACCGATCGCGCCATCGAACTGCGTGCGCGAGACCGTCAGCGTAAGCTGATCTCGAAGATCGACTCGGCGCTGAAGCGCATCGACGACGGCTCCTACGGCTACTGCGAGGAGACCGGCGAGCCGATCTCGCTGAAGCGGCTCGACGCCCGTCCGATCGCCACCTTGTCGATCGAGGCGCAGGAGCGCCACGAGCGCCGCGAGCGCGTCTACCGCGACGACTGATACCGAGTTCACGAAATTCGGACTCGTCCGAATTTCGTGAGTTACGGCCTGACCGGCCGGCGCCCGTTCGGGCTTGCCTTCGCGGATGAAGTTCCGAACAGGTCGGAACTTCATCCGCTCGGTATGATACCAAAGGCCGGAGGTGCTGACGCACCCGGCTTTTGAAGGAACGCGAATTTCTCATTCGCATCCGGGGCATGAGAAATTCGCGTCAGGAATACCATCGGTCATTTCCAATGGCCGCTGGTATCAGGAGACCTGTGTGCGGATAGGTCTCGACGACCGTCATCTGACGTGATTCACTCAATCAACACAATGG
>NZ_DAIPZB010000085.1:0-10246 GCF_036782435.1 Pinisolibacter sp.
GAATCACGTCAGTAGACGGTCGTCGAGGGCTATCCGCGCACAGGTCTCATGATACCGGGCTGATGAATTTCGGACTCGTCCGAAATTCATCAGCGTTACGGCCTGACCGGCCGACGCCCGTTCGGGCTTGCCATCGCCCATGAAGTTCTGAACAGGTCAGAACTTCATGGGCTCGGTATGAGAAGCTCGTTCAAGCGGTGAGGCCGCGCCGCCTCAACTCGGTCGACGACAGCGCCACCCGCGGGCCGTGCAGGAACACCCACGCCGGCGGATGGCGTTGCGCCAGGGTCGGCGCATCGATCTCGCGCAGGCGAAAATCCGCGAGCGCCTGCGCCGCCGGCGCATGCAGCGCGGCGAGCGACGCCTCGGGACGATCGACCACCGCGATCGGCACCGTCGCGGCGATGCGCCGCCAGTGTTGCCAACGGTGGAAGCCGGCGAGATTGTCCGCCCCCATCACCCAGACGAAACGCACCGACGGCGCCATACCGGCGAGCCGCTCCACCGTCCGCCACGTGTAGGGCGAGCCGAAACCGGCTTCGAGCGCGCTCACCACGATGCGCGGGTCGTCGAGGAGACGCCGGGTGGCGGCGAGCCGCCGTCCCAGGCTCGCCAGATCGGCCCGGCTCTTCAAGGGATTGCCCGGCGTCACCAGCACCCACAGCCGATCGAGCGCCAGCCGCTCCATCGCCGTGCGGGCGACGTGGAGGTGGCCGAGATGCGGCGGATTGAACGACCCGCCGAGCAGACCGATCCTCAGACCCGGCGCCGTCGGCGGGATCATGAGATCGGCGCGGGCCACCCCCTCACCCCAGACGGTCGTGCCGGATCGCGCCGCGTCGCTCACCTCAGGGCCTGACCTGTCCGGTGCCGCGCACCCGATATTTGAACGAAACGAGCTGATCGACCCCGACCGGACCGCGCGCATGCATCTTGCCGGTGGCGATGCCGATCTCCGCCCCCATGCCGAATTCACCGCCGTCGGCGAACTGGGTCGAGGCGTTCCACAACAGGATCGCCGAGTCGATCTCGTTCATGAAGCGCTCGGCGGTGGCGGCGTCGTCGGTGACGATCGCCTCGGTGTGGTGCGAGCCGTAGCGTTCGATGTGATCGATCGCCCCCTTCACCCCGTCGACCAGACCGACGGTGATGATCGCATCGAGATATTCGGTCGACCAGTCGACCTCGCTCGCCGGCACCGCGTCGGGCACCACCGCCCGAACCTCGTCCGACGCCCGGATCTCGCAACCCGCGGCACGCAGGGCGGCGATGATCGGCTTCAGGTGCGTCGCCGCGCAGGCGCGATCGACCAGCAGCGTCTCGGCCGCACCGCAGATGCCGGTGCGCCGCATCTTGGCGTTGACGACGATCTTCTCCGCCATGGCGAGATCGGCGGCCGCATCGACATAGACGTGGCAGATGCCCTCGAGATGGCTGAACACCGGGACGCGAGCGTCCTGTTGGACCCGCGCCACCAGCGACTTGCCGCCGCGCGGAACGATGACGTCGATGGCGCCGGAGAGACCGGCGAGCATCGCTCCGACCGCGGCGCGATCGGCGGTCGGCACCAGTTGCACCGCATCCTCCGGAAGGCCGGCACCGGCGAGCCCGCGACGCAGCGCCGCGACGATCGCCGACGACGAGCGCAGCGCGTCGGAGCCGCCGCGCAGGATCGCCGCGTTCCCGGCCTTCAGGCACAGCGCCCCGGCGTCGGCGGTGACGTTGGGCCGGCTCTCGTAGATGATGCCGACGACCCCGAGCGGTGTCGCCACGCGCTCGATGTGGAGCCCGTTGGGGCGGTCCCATGCGGCGAGCACCCGGCCGACCGGATCGCCGAGCGCGGCGATATCCTCGAGGCCCTTGGCCATCGCCTCGATGCGCTCCGGGGTCAGCGTCAGCCGGTCGATGAAGCTCGACGCCAACCCCTTGGCCCTGCCGTCGGCGACGTCGGCGGCGTTGGCGGCGAGGATCTCGGTCGTGGCGCCACGGATCTCGGTGGCCATCGCCCGAAGCGCGGCGTTCTTCACCTCGGTCGAGGCGACGGCGAGGCCGCGGGCGGCGGCGCGGGCGCGGGCGCCCATCTCCTCCATCAGGGCTTCGACGGTGACACCGTCCGTCACGCGAGCGATGTGGGTCATCATTCCCCCCTCAGCACCATGTGATCGCGGTGGATCAGCTCCTTGCGACCGGTATAGCCGAGAATTTCCTCGATTTCATGGGTCTTGCGGCCGAGCAGGGCCTTCGCCTCGGCGGCGTCCCAGGCGACGAGACCGCGCCCCAGTTCCTCGCCCGCCGGGCCGAGGATGCGAATCGCGTCGCCGCGCTCGAACTTGCCGTCGACCGCGGTGCAGCCGGCGGGCAGCAGGCTCTTGCCGGAGCGCAGCGCCCTGACCGCACCGGCATCGACCCTGACCGCGCCGCGCGCGTCGAGCGATCCGGCGATCCACTTCTTGCGCGCCGTCACCGGATCGGCGGCGGGCAGGAACCACGTCGACGGCTCCCCGGCCGAGATCGCGGCGAGCGGCGACAGACGCTTGCCCAGCGTGATCACCATGGCGGTGCCGCCATCCGTGGCGATCTTGGCGGCGTCGATCTTGGTCTTCATGCCGCCGCGCGACAGTTCCGACCCGGCGCCGCCGGCCATCGCCTCGATCTCCGGCGTGATCTTCTCGACCAGCGGGATGAGTTCGGCATTCGGATCCTGGTTGGGCGGCGCGGTGTAGAGACCGTCGATGTCGGAGAGCAGCACCAGACAGTCGGCGCCGACCATGGTGGCGACGCGCGCCGCCAGCCGGTCGTTGTCGCCGTAGCGGATCTCGGTGGTCGCCACCGTGTCGTTCTCGTTGATGATCGGGATCGCCCGGCGCTCCAGGAGCGTGCCGAGGGTGGCGCGCGCATTGAGATAGCGCCGCCGGTCCTCGGTGTCGTCGAGGGTGAGCAGCACCTGCGCGGCGATCAGCCCGTGCGTTCCGAGGATTTCGGAATAGGCCCGCGCCAGCGCGATCTGGCCGACCGACGCCGCCGCCTGGCTCTCTTCGAGCGCCAGCGCCCGCTTCGGCAGGCCGAGCCGGCCACGCCCCAGCGCGATCGCGCCGGAGGAGACCAGCAGGATCTCTCGGCCGTCCCGCGCCAGCGCCACCACGTCCTGGGCGAGGCTCTCCAGCCACGGCCAGTGGATGTCGCCGGTCGCCCGGTCGACGAGCAGCGCCGAGCCGATCTTGACGACGATACGACGGTAGTCTTCCAGGCGGCGGATCATGGCGGGCTTGTCCGGTGAAGAAGCGTCGCGATCACCGATCGCGAACCCTGGAACGGGGACGGCCGCACGGGATTAGGCGTGATCCGGCGACCGATCAAGCGCCGCGGCGACGAACCGACGCGACGCGAAGACGCGCACGACGCGTCACGGTCGCCACGGTTGCGCCGGGGAGGTGGGATGTTCGAGTTCCTCGGCGGCGTCGGCGCCGTCGATGGCGCGCATCACCGCGCGCAACGTCTTCTCGACGTTCTCGCCGGTCGGCGCCGAGAGCTCCAGCGGCACCCGCCGCGCCGCCTTCTTCAACGCCGCCGCCTTCTCCGCCCGTTCCTCGGGTAGGAGCGCGTCGACCTTGGTCAGCGCCACGATCTCCGGTTTCTGGGCGAGACCGCCGCCATAGGCCTTGAGCTCCTTGCGGATCACCTTGTAGGCGGTGGCGACGTCCTCCTGGGTGCCGTCGACGAGATGCAGCAGCACCCGGCAGCGCTCGACGTGACCGAGGAAGCGATCGCCGAGCCCGAGCCCCTCGTGGGCGCCTTCGATCAGACCGGGGATGTCGGCCAGCACGAATTCGCGCGCATCGACGCGCACCACGCCGAGACCGGGGTGCAGCGTGGTGAAGGGATAATCGGCGATCTTCGGCTTGGCGGCCGTCACCGAGGCGAGGAAGGTCGACTTGCCGGCATTGGGCAGACCGACCAGACCGGCGTCGGCGATGAGCTTCAGCCGGAGCCAGATCGTCTTCTCCTCACCCTCCTCGCCGGGATTGGCGCGACGCGGCGCCCGGTTGGTCGACGACTTGAAATGGTCGTTGCCGAAGCCGCCGTTGCCGCCGCGGCCGAGCAGCACCCGCGTCCCGACTTGTGTCATGTCGGCGATCACCGTCTCGCCGTCCTCGTCGAGGATCTCGGTGCCCTTGGGCACCGCGAGCACGACGTCGTCGCCCTTGGCCCCGTGACGGTTGCGGCCCATGCCGTGGCCGCCGGTCTTCGCCTTGAAATGCTGCTGGTAGCGATAGTCGATGAGGGTGTTGAGGCCGTCGACGCATTCCGCCCAGACGTCGCCGCCGCGCCCGCCGTCGCCGCCGTCGGGACCGCCGAACTCGATGAACTTCTCGCGGCGGAAGGAGACGCATCCGGCACCGCCGTCGCCGGAGCGGATATGGACCTTGGCCTGATCGAGGAACTTCATCGTCTCACCTCACCGGTGGCGGGCTCACCCGCCACCTCATTCTCGGGCGCGGCGGGTTCACCCGCCGTCACGCCCTCACGCGCTGCGCGCCTCGTCGACACGCTTCGACGCCCAGTTCTTCAGCGACATCCAGATCGACCGTTCCAGCCGGAAGCGGTCGATCGGCACCATGCCGCGATGATAGAGCGACGGCCCCATGCCCGACCCGGCGAACTGGAAACCGCACTTCTCCAGCACTCGCCGCGACGACCCGTTGGTCACCCGTGCCGTCGCCGCCACCGCGTCGACGCCGAGACGGCCGAAGGCGAGATCGACGATCGCCTGCACCGCCTCGGTCGCGTAGCCCTTGCCCCAATGGGGCCGGCCGATCCAGTAGCCGACGACGAAACGCTCGCCGTCGCGCGGCATCAGGCTGACCGTGCCGATGAACTCGTCGGTCTCGGCCTTGAGGTAGACGCCGAGATTGATCCGCCGGAGGCTCACCTCGATGTTGTCGATGTAGGCGTGGGCGTCGTCGAGACCGTAGGGGTGCGGCAGGATCGACAGGTTCTCGGCGATCGCGGCGTCGTTCGCCAGTTCCGCCATGCGCGCCGCGTCGGCCCGCGTCGGCCGGCGCAGCACCAGCCGCGGGGTTTCGAGCGTCAGGCTCGGATCGGGAACTTCGGGTGTCGTGCTCATCTCGAGCTCCTCCGGGGGATACCGTCGCTTGCGCGCGGAATGGGGCGGAAAAACGAAAGGGGAGGATGGTGTCCCATCTCCCCCGCTCGTTCGCCCTCGGAGGGCTTCGGAGATCAGCGACTTCGCGCCGCCGGGGTCTTCGGGACACCGGCGGATCGAAGGACCATTCGCCGGGTTACTCCGCAGCTGCCGCCGTATTCGGCGTTACGGAGATGTAGATGCGACCGTTGGCTTTGGCGTCGAAGCGGACGCGGCCCTCGGTGGTGGCGAAGATCGTGTGATCACGACCCATGCCGACGCCGGCGCCCGGATGCCACTTGGTGCCGCGCTGACGCGCGATGATGTTGCCCGGGACCACGGCCTGGTCGCCGAACTTCTTGATGCCGAGGCGCTTGGATTCGGAATCGCGTCCGTTGCGGGACGAACCGCCGGCCTTCTTGTGAGCCATCGTGGTGCTCCTTCTGTCTTCGCCCTTCGCGCGCCGATCGGCGTCCTGCGTCGGGGTCTCGTCTCATCTCGCCGGCCGTGGGGCCGGCGCTTCGGATCAGGCGTTGATCGCGGTGATCTTCACCTTGGTCTGTTCCTGGCGGTGACCTTCCTTGCGGCGCCAGCTCTTGCGGCGGCGCTTCTTGAAGATGATCACCTTCTTGGCGCGGCCCTGCTCGACCACGGTGCCGGAAACGGTGGCGCCCGCCACGGTGGGAGCGCCGACGACGGTGGTCTCACCGCCGACGAGAAGAACCTGATCGAACGTGACCGCATCGCCCGCCTCGCCGGCGACCTTCTCGATGGTGATCACGTCGTCGGCGGCGACCTTGTACTGCTTGCCGCCCGTCTTGATGACCGCGAACATGTATCTCTTACCTCGTTTTCGTCACGCGCCCTTCGGCGCCGTGCCGTCACCCGTCGAGACGGCCGTCTCGATGGGCTCCGATGCCCTCCACCACCGGTGGAACGTCCCGTCGAGCCTTCGCTCGGGCGGGTGCATCGTCGCACGGACTTGGAAACGACCGAAACCGGTCCTCGATCCACCCTCTCGGAAGATCCGGGAGGAGGGAGCGGGTCCGGTGGCCGTGAAAGCCTCGGGCAGCGCTGGAAGCCGGAAGATCCCGGCTCGTCGCGAATGGCCGGCAATATACGGAGAGGCCTCCGCTTGTCAACGAAAGCGGCGGAAGATTCCGTGCCGTCGACGTGACGTTCCGCCGGAATTCGCCCGAACGCCTCAGCGCTTGGCGGCGGCGATGGCGTCGAGCTTCTTCTGCATCTCTTCCATCTGCAGCTTCAGCCGATCGAGTTCGCTCGGCTGCGCCGGGGCCGCTTCCGCGGGCTTGTCCTCGCCGCGGGCCGCACCGGCCGTGGCGGCGCCGTCGCCCATCATCGCGCCGAAGGGCGAGAACATCCGCATGGCGCGCTCGAACATCTCGGTGTTGCGCCGGACCTGCTCCTCCATCGCCTCGAAGGCGTTGCCGGGGAAGGCATGGGACATCTGTTCGCGGAACTTGCCCTGCTCGCGCGTCAGACTGTCGATGGAGAACTCGAGATAGCTCGGCACCAGGTTCTGCATGCTGTCGCCGTAGAAGCGGATCAGCTGGCGCAGGAACGTGATCGGCAGCAGGTTCTGCCCCTTGTTCTCCTGCTCGAAGATGATCTGGGTCAGCACAGAGCGGGTGATGTCGTCGCCGCTCTTGGCGTCGTAGACCACGAAGAGCTCTTCGTTCTTGACCATCTCGGCCAGGTCCTCGAGCGTCACGTAGGACGAGGTCCCCGTGTTGTAGAGGCGCCGATTGGCGTACTTCTTGATGATCGTGGGCTCTTCGGTCTTGGCCATGTTTCTTCTACCGATCCCGTATTCGACGCGCTGCCGGTCCGAAAACGACGGTGTTCGGGCGTGCGGCGTCCTCCCGATCGCAGAGATTAGGTAGTTTCGCACCGCGAGGCCACAGATTTCGTGCACTGCGGGCGCTGCACCGCGAAAACATACGAAAGTCTGACGCGAAAAACCGTGAATCCGGGCTCGGATCAGACGGATTGCGGAGACGCGGAAGGGGTCGATCGCATTGACACGGGGAGGGTCCGGCGGCTCTATTCGCTCCGACGGTTCCGCCCCCCTCGAGGGGACGGAACGAGATCGCAGGTCACGACTCGAATCGATTCGAATGTCGCGGCAGAGTGGGCGATCGCAGGGTTCTCTCGCCCGAGACCCGATTTCGGAGGAAAATTGGAATGGCCAACGACGTCGTCATCGTCGGCGCGGCGCGCACGCCCGTCGGCAGCTTCTCCGGTGCTCTCGCCGGCGTTCCGGCTCATCAGCTCGGCGCCACCGCCATCAAGGCCGCTCTCGAGCGCGCCGGGGTCGCGGCGGCGGACGTGGACGAGGTGATCATGGGTCAGATCCTGTCCGCCAACGGCGGCCAGAACCCGGCTCGTCAGGCCGCCATGGCCGCCGGCGTGCCGCAGGAGGCGACCGCCTGGGGTCTCAACCAGCTCTGCGGTTCCGGCCTGCGCGCCGTCGCCCTCGGCCTGCAGCAGATCGCCAACGGCGATGCGAGCGTCATCGTCGCCGGCGGCATGGAGTCCATGTCGCAGTCGCCGCACGTCGCCCACCTGCGCAACGGCGTGAAGATGGGCTCGCTCGAGGTCGTCGACACGATGATCAAGGACGGCCTCACCGACGCCTTCCACGGCTATCACATGGGCGTGACCGCCGAGAACATCG
Source organism: Pinisolibacter sp. (assembly GCF_036782435.1). NCBI lineage: Bacteria > Pseudomonadati > Pseudomonadota > Alphaproteobacteria > Hyphomicrobiales > Ancalomicrobiaceae > Pinisolibacter > Pinisolibacter sp. Next base: position 7,842 of record NZ_DAIPZB010000085.1, read on the forward strand.
CCCAGAAGTGGCAGATCTCCCGCGAGGAGCAGGACGCCTTCGCCACCGCCTCGCAGAACAAGGCCGAGGCGGCCAAGAAGTCCGGCCGCTTCAAGGACGAGATCGTCCCGGTCGTCATCAAGTCCAAGAAGGGCGACGTCGTCGTCGACACCGACGAGTTCATCCGTGACGGCGTCACCGCCGACGCGCTCGGCAAGCTGCGCCCGGCCTTCAACAAGGAAGGCACCGTGACCGCCGGCAACGCCTCCGGCATCAACGACGGCGCCGCCGCCCTCGTCCTGATGACCGCCGAGGAAGCCGCCAAGCGCGGCCTGAAGCCGCTCGCCACCGTCAAGTCGTGGGCGACCGCCGGCGTCGATCCGGCGATCATGGGCACCGGCCCGATCCCGGCCTCGAAGAAGGCGCTGGCCAAGGCCGGCTGGTCGGCCACCGACCTCGACCTCGTCGAGGCCAACGAGGCCTTCGCGGCGCAGGCGATCTCCGTCAACAAGGAGCTCGGCTGGGACACCTCGAAGGTGAACGTCAACGGCGGCGCCATCGCCATCGGCCACCCGATCGGCGCGTCGGGCGCCCGCGTCCTCGTCACCCTGCTCTTCGAGATGCAGAAGCGCGACGCCAAGAAGGGTCTCGCCACCCTGTGCATCGGCGGCGGCATGGGCATCGCCCTCTGCGTCGAGCGTTGATCCCGGCGGGAGCGGCCGCACGGTCGCTCCCCTCGTTCCTTTCGCCACCGCCGCGGGTTCACCCGAGCCCGCGGCGGGGCACCCCACCCACAAGATCCCGCCGAATTCCGACGCGCGAACCGTGGCCCGGTGCCCGAAGCGCGTTCCGTTCGGCCCAAAGACGGAGGAAACCATGAGCAGAGTGGCTCTCGTGACGGGCGGTTCCCGTGGCATCGGCGCGGCGATCTCGGTCGCCCTCAAGGCGGCCGGCTACAAGGTCGCCGCCAACTACGGCGGCAACGACGAGGCTGCGGCCAAGTTCACCGCCGAGACCGGTATCCCGACCTTCAAGTGGGACGTCTCCGACTTCGACGCCTGCGCCGCCGGCATCGCCAAGGTCGAGGCCGAACTCGGCCCGATCGAAGTGCTGGTCAACAACGCCGGCATCACCCGTGACGGCATGTTCCACAAGATGACCAAGGACCAGTGGAACGCGGTCATCGGCACCAACCTCAACTCACTCTTCAACATGACCCGTCCGATCTGGGAAGGCATGCGCGCCCGCAAGTTCGGCCGCGTCATCTGCATCTCCTCGATCAACGGCCAGAAGGGCCAGATGGGTCAGGTGAACTATTCCGCCGCCAAGGCCGGCGACCTCGGCTTCGTCAAGGCGCTCGCCCAGGAAGGCGCCCGCGCCGGCATCACCGTCAACGCCATCTGCCCCGGCTACATCGCCACGGAGATGGTCAAGGCGATCGATCCGGCCGTGGTCGAGAAGTCGATCCTGCCGCACATCCCGGTCAATCGCCTCGGCGAGCCGGAAGAGATCGCTCGCGCGGTCGTCTTCCTCGCCGCCGACGAAGCCGGCTTCGTCACCGGTTCGACCATGTCGGTCAACGGCGGCCAGTCGATGATCTGATCTCGGTATCCACCGAGTTGCGCGAGAGGGGGCCCGTCGGCCCCCTCTTTCGTTTTCGAGCCCGATCGTCGAAAGTCGGCGCGCGACGACCGAGACGAGGGAGTGACGATGTCGATGATCCTGCCGCACGTGGCGCGCGGACCCGAAGGCCGCCCGCCGATCGTCTTCCTGCACGGCTTCGCCGGCGACCGCGAGACCTGGCTCGGTCAGCTGATCCCGCTCGAGACCCGCCACCGGGTGATCGCCTTCGACCTGCCCGGCCACGGCGAGGCGCTCGACTGGCCGAAGATCGGCCACGCCGGTCTCGCCGCCCAGGCGGTGATCGATTCGCTCGCCGCCCTCGACCACCGACGCTTCCATCTCGTCGGCCATTCGATGGGCGGCGCCATCGCCACCATCGCCGCCTTCAAGCTCGCCGGCACCGGCGAGGTGGCGAGCCTCACCCTGGTCGCCCCCGGCGGCTTCGGCCCCGAGATCGACGCCCGCCTGCTGCGCCGCTTCGCCGTGGCGACCGAGGCGGCCGAGATCGAGGCCCTGAACGAACGCTTCTTCGGCTTCGAGACGGTGATCCCCCCCGCCGCCGTCGCCCGCATCGTCGAAGGCCGGCGCGACCCGCGCGTCTGCCCGACGCTCGCCCGCATCGCCGAAGCGATCCTCGACGGCGAGCGCCAGAAGGGCTTCGACCTCGCCCGTCTCGCCGACCTGCCCCATCCGATCCGCCTGATCTGGGGCGAGCAGGACCGCGTCCTGCCGATCCGGCAGTGCGAAGCCGTGCCCGGCGTCGTCGCCGTCCACCGCTTCCCCGGCGTCGGCCACATGCCGCA
>NZ_DAIPZB010000086.1:0-8924 GCF_036782435.1 Pinisolibacter sp.
CCGCGCACAGGTCTCCCTGATACCATCGGCCATTGAAAATGACCGATGGTATTCCCGACGCGAATTTCTCATGCCTCTGACGCAGATGAGAAATTCGCGTGTGTTCAAAGGCCGGGTGCGTCAGCACCTTCGGCCTTTGGTATGATCCGCCCGCCGACGATCGACGGCGCCGGGAAACGGTGCACCCGACCTTCGCCGACGAGATGGACGGTGAGCCGGCTCGGCTCGAACAATCCGTCGAAGGCGCGCGACGCGACGTCGAGGCCGCCGGCATAGGCGCCGTAGGCCGGCAGGATCAGCCGGTGCCCGTCGCCGGCGAAACAGTGCCGCCGGACCGTTCCCGCCGCCACCCGGACCCGCGCCGCCGGATGAAGATGGCCCGCGACCTCGCCGACCGCGCCGCGCCGCGGCTCGTGGCGGAACGTCAGCGCCCCGATCGAGATCTCTTCGACCCGTACGCCGCCGACGTCGCCGCGAGCCTCGGCATCGTGATTGCCGGCGATCCAGATCCACTCCCGACCCGACTGCAGGTCCGAAAGCCGTTCGCGATCCGCGTCGGCCATCCGCTCCGGCCCATGGTCGTCGTGGAAGGCGTCGCCGAGCGAGATCACCCGGTCGGGCAACGTCGCCGCGATGGTCGCCGCCAGGCGCGCGAGCGTCGCTCCGGTGTCGAACGGCGGCATCAGCGCGCCGCGCCGGGCGAAGGACGAGCCCTTCTCGAAATGCAGATCGGCGACGACCAGCGTCCGCGTCGCCGGCCAGAAGGCGCCGCCGCAGGGAAGCGCCACCAGCTCCTCGTCGAGGAGCCGGATGACGTCGCCGGGCGTGCGCAGGAGGATGGCCGCGCTCATCGTCCCGTCGCCTCCGCGATCAACTCGTCGGCCGCCTCGCGCAGCATCGCCTCCTCCGCCGAACCGGGCACCGACTCGCGCCCGATCTCCAGCATGATGGGTACCGCGAGCGGCGAGATGCGCGAAAGCCTTTCGTGCGTGAGGTGGAGGCGCACCCGCGCCAGCATGTCGGCCAGCCGCCGGATGTCGAGGAGGCCGCTCGCGGCATCCGCCCGCGTCGCCTCGATCAGCACGTGGTCGGGCTGGTGAGAGCGCAGCACGTCCCAGACGAGATCGGTCGAGATGGTCATCTGCCGCCCCGACTTCTCCTTGCCGGGATGCCGGCGTTCGACCAGACCGGCGATGATGGCGCAGTTGCGGAAGGTGCGCTTCAGAAGCGCACTGTCGTCGAGCCACGCCTCGAGATCGTCGCCGAGCATGTCCTCGTCGAAGAGTTCGTCGAGCGACGGGCGGCGCGCGGAGAAGGCGGCACCGAGATCGGTCGCCGCCCAGACGCCGAGCGCATAGTCGTTGCAGACGAAGCCGAGCGGCCTCAGCCCCATCCGCTCCATCCGCCGGGTGAGCAACATGCCGAGCGTCTGATGCGCCAGCCGCCCCTCGAAGGCGTAGGCGACCATGTACCAGCGTCCGCCGCGCGGGAAGGTCTCGATCATCAGTTCGCCCGGACGCGGCAGGCGCGAGAAGTCGCGCTGCAGCTCCAGCCACTCGCGCACCTGATCGGGCAGCGCCCGCCACGACGCCGGCTCGGCGAGGAGGCCGCGCACCCGTTCGGCGAGATGGGTGGAGAGCGGGAACTTGCCGCCCCAGTAGGAGGGGATGCGTGGGTCTTTGCCGTGCGCCCGCGCCACCAGTGCTTCCGTTTCGCGGAGCCCCAAGAAGCGCAGCACCTCACCGCCGAACAGGAACGTGTCGCCGGGGCTCAGCGTCTCGAAGAAATACTCCTCCATGTCGCCGAGGATTCGCCCGCCCATCCGCGCCACCGGCCCGGAGAGCTTGGCGACGAGCCGCACCTTGAGCATCGGCATCTCGACGATGGTGCCGACGTTGAGCCGCCAGGTCTGCACCACCTGCGGGTTCGCCACCCGCCAGGTGCCGTCCTTGGTGCGGCGGATCTTGGCGTAGCGCTCGTAGGCCTTCAGCGCGTAGCCGCCGGTCGCGACGAAATCGACCACCCGGTCGAATGTCGCCCGCGTCAGCTTCGCGTAGGGCAGCGCAGAGATGACTTCCGCATACAGATCCTCGTCACCGAACGGCGCCGCCACGGCGCAGCCGAGGATGTGTTGGGCGAGCACGTCGAGCGCGCCCGAGCGGATCGGCGGCGTGTCTTGAGCGCCGGCCCGATTGGCCTCGATCGCCGCCTCGCATTCGAGCACTTCGAAGCGATTGGCCGGCACCAGCAGCGCCCGGCTCGGCTCGTCGAGGCGATGGTTGGCGCGGCCGATGCGTTGGGCGAGCCGGCTCGCCCCCTTCGGCGCGCCGACGTGGATGACCAGATCGACGTCACCCCAGTCGATGCCGAGATCGAGGGTCGAGGTGGCGACCACCGCGTCGAGCCCGTTCGGCCCGCCGCCCGCCGCCATCGCCGCCTCGACACGCCGCCGCTGCGCCACGTCGAGCGAGCCGTGGTGGAGAGCGATGCGCAGGTTCTTGTCGTTGATCCGCCACAGCTCCTGGAACACCAGTTCGGCCTGCGCGCGGGTGTTGACGAAGACGATCGCCGTCTTCGCCGTCTCGATCGCCGCCAGAACCGTCGGCATGGCGTGGACGGCGAGATGCCCCGCCCAGGGTATGCGCCAGTCTTCGGGGTCGACCGGCTCCAGGATACGGACCTCCGGTGGCGCGCCGGCCGGGGCGGTGACGATGTCGGCCTCCGCCCGTGCGGCATCCGGCGTCTGCGCCACCAGCCAGGCGGCGAGCTCGTTCGGATCCTTGACCGTGGCGGAGAGCCCGACCGCGACCAGATCCGGGGCGAGGCGCCGGAGCCGGGCGAGATCGAGCGCCAGGAGGTCGCCGCGCTTGGAGGTGACGAGCGAATGCAACTCGTCGAAGACCACCCGTTTCAACGAGCCGAAGAGGTCCGGCGCCTCCGCCGACGACAGAAGCAGCGCCACCTGTTCCGGCGTCGTCATCAGGATGTCGGGCGGGTCGTACTTCTGGCGCTGGCGCTTGTGAGCGGGCGTGTCGCCGGTGCGCGTCTCGACCGTGATCGCGAGCCCCATCTCGGCGATCGGCGCCTCGAGATTGCGGGCGACGTCGACGGCGAGCGCCTTCAGGGGCGAGATGTAGAGCGTGTGGATGCCCTTGCGCCGCACCCCGCGACCGGTGACCGCCAAACGCGGCCGCTTCGCCGGATCGGCGAGGTCGACGAGGCTCGGCAGGAAGCCGGCGAGCGTCTTGCCGGCACCGGTCGGGGCGATGAGCAGAGTGGCGCGGCGATCGCGCGCCTTGTCGAGCATCGCCGCCTGATGCGGCCTCGCTCGCCAACCGCGCGCCGCGAACCACGCGGCGAAACGCTCGGGCAGGACGGTGTCGGCAGTGGTGGGTGGCGGCGTGCTCACGCCTCACACCTACCCGCCTCGCCGCATCTCGTCGAGGCCGTGGCGGGAGGGAAAAGACGAAGGGCCGAACCCGGGGGGAGGTTCGGCCCTGAAGTGAAGAACAGGGGGGTATCGATGGGGGTATCGATGCGATCACCGCGGACGGGCCGGGGCGTCCCGCCCGCGGGCGAGGCCGCTGTCAGTTGCAGTCCTTCCACTCGTACGGCTTGCCGTACATGTCGTACTTGATGATGGTGCGGCAGCGCGGCGCCGCCCGGCGCTTCACCACGTATTCCTCTTCGTAGACGCGCACCGGACGGCGGCGCACGACCACCGGTTCGTCCTCGTAGTAGTACTGCTGCTGCGACAGGGCGCTGCCGAGCATCAGGCCGCCGACCACGCCGAGAGCGGCGGCGCCACCGGGGCCGATCCCACCACTACGGTGATGGTGATGCCAATACCGCGGCGGCTGGGCATCGGCGGTGCCGATGGCCGTCATCGAGGCGGTCGCGAGCGTGACCGCGGCGAGAAGGGACGTTACGAGCTTCTTCATGGTCGTTCTCCGATTTCCCACGGCCGAGTAGATGCCGAGGCGGATCTTGCTGAATATTCTAGTCTCATCGTCCGGAACGGAAGCTGAGAGCCCCGTTCATCGAACGTTCAGATGGTGCGGCCCGCGGACGTTTCCATCCGGCTCACTGCGTGTCGTAACCCGGTGCGTTGCCGTTGGTTCCCTGGGGCCAGCGCCGGTCGCCGTCGAAGCGCCGGCCGCGCGGATCGCGAGCCGGGCCGTTGTAGAAGCGGCCACGCGGATCCGGGGTCGGTCTGCCGTAATAGCGCGGCGGATGGGCCAGCGGACGGATGTGACGCGGCGGCGGCGCCACGTAGACCGGCGGCGGGCGGCGATGGACGTAGCGGCCTTCGTCGTAGACGTAGGTGCTGCTCACGACGGGCGAAGCGGACGAATAATAGACCCGCTCCTCGGTCGTCTGGCAGCCGGCGAGACCCAGCGTGGCGAGGATCACGGTGGCGGAAAGAGCGGTCTTGGCGGCGATCATCTCGAACTCCGAAATCGGCGACGGTGGCGTTCCGGCGGAACCGCGTTTCGTCGACGGGAAGCATTCTCGTACGATCACCATGCACGCTGGCTGAGCGAGCCGTTCAGCCAGCGTTCAGCCGGACCGCGTCGCCTTCACGATCGTGTGAGACCGGCTCGGCCGTGGCGACATGCCCGGCCCGCCGGCGGACGAGGAGCGCCGCGTGGCCGGGGATGTCGGTCCCCCGATCGCGTCTGAGCAGCGTCGTCTCGACCGCCACGACGTCGAATCCGGTCGCCGCCGCGACGCGTTCCAGGTGGCTCGCCCGATGCGCCCAGCGCCGACTGGTCCGCAGAACCACCTCGTCCCCGACCTCGTCGTCGCCGACCGCCTCGGTGGTGAAGGCGAAGACCGCGCCGGGTGCGGCCACCCGCGCCGCGGCGGCGAAGACCGCGGAGAGGTCGCCGAGGTAGCAGAAGACGTCGGCGGCGGTGATCAGGTCGAGGCTCGCAGCTCCGCGCACCGCCATCGCAGCCACCGCGTCGCCGACCTCGAGGCCGTCGTAGAGCCCGCCGACCCGCGCCCGGGCGATCATCGCCGGGGCGAGATCGACGCCGTCGAGCCGGTCGACGCGGGTGCGGATCACCGGCGCGAGCAGCCCGGTGCCGCAGCCGAGATCGAGCGCCGCGGCGAAACGGCGTCCCGCGACGTGGGCGTCGAGCAGCCGTTCGATCATCTCCGGCCCGCGATAGCCCAGCGTCGCGACGAGGCTCGCCTCGAAGCGATCGGCATAGCCGTCGAAGAGATCGCGGACATGGGCCGGCGGCGGAGCCTCCGGCATCGCCCCGGCGCCGAGAAGGGCGAGGCGCAGCGTCGCGCCGCAACGATCGTCCGGATCGAGCCGCAGGGCTTCGCGGTAGGCCTCGGCCGCGCCCGTCGTCGCCGCGCCCCCCGTCGCCGCGGTCCCGATCGCTCCCGCTTCGCTCGTCGCCGCGGCCTCGCGGAATTCTCCGAGCGCGAACCACCCCGCCGCCCAACCCGGCACCAGTTCCAGCGCCTGCTCCATCAACTCCGCCGCCGCGCCCGCCTCGCCGGCTCCGGCGTAGTCGCGCGCCAGTTCGAGCCGCCGATCGGCGACGAGATCACCGGAGGAGAGGAGACGCGAGAAAGGAGCGGGCATCCGGGGGCTCGAAAGTGATACCGGAGGCCGGATAAGCTGACGCGCCCGGCCTCCGGAGGCACGCGAATTTCTCATTTGCATCATGGGCACGAGAAATTCGCGTCAGGAAGACCGTCGGTCGTTTTCGATGCCCGATGGCACGAGCGGCGCGGTTCGGCCGCCGGCGCTTCTCATTGCCCCGGAACGCGGTCGCGGTCCAGTGGTCACCCTCGACCCGGCCCCGGGCCCCGTGCTAAGTGCGGGGCGGCCGGACCTTGCCGGTCTCGAGGAGCCTCGCGCCATGGAACAGAACGCGCTGACGCGCATCACCGGCGGTTCGCCGCTGCGCACGTTGGTCTGGCTGCTGGTGCTTTCGATCGTCGTCGGCTTCGTCCTCGACACGATCGGGCTCGATCCCTTCGGCTTCCTGCGCCACCTGATCGCCAATTTCGATCGCTTCGTCGATTGGGTCGTCCACCTCGGCTTCGACGCGGTCCGCAATCTGATGCGCTATCTGGTGTGGGGTGCCGTCTTCGTCGTGCCGATCTGGCTGATCGTGCGCCTGACCGGCGCCCGCCGCGGCTGATCGCGCCATCGCCGCGTCTGACGGATACGAGAAGGCCGCGTCGCGAACCCCGCGGCGCGGCCTTTCTCGGAATGTCGGGCGAAGGCTCGCATCATCGGGCATCGAAGATGACCGATGATGTTCCTCACGCGAATTTCTCGTGCCTTTGATGTGAATGAGAAATTCGCGTGTCTCGGAGGCCGGGCGCGTGAGCGCTTCCGGCCTCTGGTATCAAGCCGCCTTCACCTCGATCTTCTTGGCGGGCACGGCGGTTTCCGCTTTGCGCGGAACCACCACCTTCAGCACACCCTTGTCGAACGTCGCCTCGACCTTGTCGTCGAGCGTGGCGAACGGCAGCGGGAAACGCCTCAGGTAGGTGCCGGAAGATCTCTCGACGAGGTGATATTTCTTCGCCTCGTCCTTCTCTTGCCGTTCCGCCTCGCGTTTCGCCTTCAGCGTCAGCACGCCGTCGGTGATGTCGAGTTCGATGTCCTTCTCGTCGATGCCCGGCAGTTCCGCCGTCATCTCGAGACCGGCGTCGGTTTCCGACACGTCCACCTTCGGGGTGAGGAAGCCCATTTCGGTCGTTGCCGGCAGGGTCCAACCCTTGGAGAATTCGTCGAACAACCGATCCATCTCGCGACGCAGATCGCCGAAAGGATCCGTTCCCCGGGTCGGCATCGAACCGAACCCGAACGGGATGAGCGATTTGATGGTCATGACCGACCTCTTGTTCCGGGACCTTGGATCGACGGCCCCGACTTCGTCGAAGCCGTGTGAAGGACATGGTGACGAGCATGCGCGCGTGCAAGGTCGACGAGCGCAGATCGAATACCTCGGCGAACACTCGTGATCGAGCTCACGCACGAAGACGAACGCCGCGGACCGGGAGGCCGCGGCGTCGCGATGTCTTCGCTCGTGCCGGTGTCAGAGCGACTTGCCGGCGAGGAGTTGCAGCAGTTCGCCGTCGATCTCGCCGGTCGGGGCCTGGCCGACCTTCTTCTGGAAGGCGACGATCGCCGCTCGCGTCTGCGAGCCCGACTGGCCGTCGAGCGCGCCGCCGTAGAGGCCGCGCGACTTCAGCAGTCCCTGCACCTTGAGGATGGTGTCGTGGTCGATCGCCAACGCCGTCTTGGCCGCCTCGCGCGGTTCGGCCCACACCTGCATCTCCTCGTTGGCCGCGCGGTCGAGCGGCTTCTGCACCCAGGTCTGAACCGCCATGCGGGCGGCCGCCAGATCGACCTTGGAGAGATGGGTCGCGACCTCGTTCTGCTTCTTGTCCGCCTCCTTGTCGCCCTGACGGGCGGCCAGCGCGAACCACTTGTAGGAGACGGCGAGGTCCTGCTTCACCCCCGAGCCGAGGGCGTGGATGATGCCGAGATTGAACTGGCTGTCCTTGAGGCCGAGATCGGCGGCCTTCTGGAACCACGGCAGCGCCGAACCGATGTCGCGGGCGTTGGCATGGAGGACGCCGAGGTTGTGCATGGCGCGGACGTTGCCGGCCTCGGCGGCGAGCGAATACCAGTGCTTGGCCTTCTCGCTGTCGCGCGCCACGCCGATGCCCTTCTCGAGCGCCACCGCCCAGCGGTACTGCGCCGGAGCGAGGCCCTGGTCGGCCGATCGGGCATACCATTCCGCCGCCGCTTTCGGGTCGGCGGCGATGCCGCGGCCTTCGGCGTAGCGCATGCCGATCTCGAAGGCGGCGCGCGGATCGCCGCTCGCGGCGGCGCGGCGCAGCTTCTCCGAGCCGATCTTGGCCGGCAGCGACGACACGTCCACCGACGTGGCGTCGGCGGAGCCGATCGACCCGGTGGTGGCGGGCGCGTCGAGCAGGCTCGCGTCCGGCATCGGACGGCTGAGCGACGAAGTGCGCTGCGTCGGCTGCGCCGAGAGCGGGGCCGCCCCGACCGGCGCCGGTACGGCGGTCTGCGGCGTCTCCATCGACACGGGACCGCCCTGAGTTCCGCCGGAAGCGCCGTCGAGCGCCGCGGTGCCGGGAGCGGTGGTCTGCGCCTTCTCCGGCGCCTGCGGAGCGGCCGTCGCCGTGGCCGGCGCGGCGGTGGTCGAGGGAGCGGCGGTCGAGGGAGCGGCGGTCGAGGGAGCGGCGGTCGGAGCCGGTGTGTCGGCCATTCGCGGCTGTTCGGTCGGCAACCGCTCGATCGACGTCTTGGCCGTGTCCTTCGGCTCGGCGACCTGCTGCGGAGCGGTGGCCTTCGGCACTTCGGCGGTCTCCGGGAGACCGCTCTCCTGGCCGCCGGGGATGAGACGGAGCGTGAGAACCGCCAACACCAGCGCGCCGGTGGCGAGCACCAGCGGCCGGCGGCGGTTCTTCAGAACCTGTCCGATGCGCGACAGGGCGCCCGAGCCGACGGCTTCCGCGACCGGCGCGGCGGCGCGGTCTTCCGGCCGGGCGGCCATCGGCGCCTCGGCCGAACCGGCGGCCGCCTGGGCGGCGCGCCGCGCCGCGGCGATGAAGTCGGCCTTGCGCGCCGCGGCGGAGGAGGGCTCCTTGTCGGAGCCCGGCATCGGCATCGGCGTCGGCTCGGCCTGGGGAAGGGCGGTCGGCTTCATCGACGCGGTCGGCGGCGTCACCATGGCGACGCGCGGCGCCGGCTTGCCGGAACCCGGTTCGAGCGGGCGGGTGTCCTCGCCGGCGCCGGTGACGAGCGCTTCACGCGCCCGGGCGATCGCCGAGGCGACACCCCCGGGGGCCGGTTGTACCGGCGCCGCCGGCGCTTCGGCCGTCGCGGCGGGCGGTGCGACCGGAGCCGCAGC
>NZ_DAIPZB010000087.1:0-7914 GCF_036782435.1 Pinisolibacter sp.
GTGGCAATCTCCTCAGGCGAAACGCTCATCCGTGATTTTCAAAACGGACTCTGAGCGGCCGCGCGACGCGCGCCGTCACCGCTGCCCGACGACGCCCATCGACGCCAGACGTTCCACTTCGGCCGCGTCGTAGCCGAGCGCCGTCAGCACCGCATCGGTGTCGGCGCCGAGGCCGGGGGAAGCGGCGGGGTAGGTGAGCGGCGTGTCGGAGAGCACGATCGGATTGCGGATCGCCGGGACGCTCCCCCCCGCGGCGTCGGCCGAGGGCAGGTCGAGCCGCATGCCGCGCGCCACCACCTGAGGGTCGGCGAAGACGTCGGCGACCGAGTTGATCGGCCCGGCCGGGACGTGCGCCGCTTCGAGGGCCGCCAACAGATCGTCGCGGCGGAAGGTGCGGGTGCGCGCCTCCATCAGCGGGATCAGCTCGGTCCGGTCGGCGACGCGGGCGGCGTTGTGGACGAAGCGCGGATCGAAGGCGATGTCGTCGATGCCGAGAATGGCGCAGGTGTCGCGGAACTGGCGGTCGTTGCCGGTGGCGATGATGATGTGGCCGTCGGCGACCGGGAACACCTGATAGGGCACGATGTTGGGGTGGGCGTTGCCCATCCGCTTCGGTGCCTTGCCCGAGACGAGGTGGTTCATGCCCTGGTTGGCGAGCATCGCCACCATGGTGTCGAGGAGGCTCATGTCGACGAGCTGACCGCGGCCCGTCGTTTCCCGCGCGATCAGCGCCGCCTGGATACCGATCACCGCGTGGAGCCCGGTGAAGAGATCGGCGACGGCGACGCCAACCTTCGTCGGTTCACCGTCCGGCGATCCGGTCAGATCCATGTAGCCGCCCATGCCCTGGATCATGAAGTCGTAGCCGGCGCGCCCCGCATAGGGACCGGTCTGGCCGAAGCCGGTGATCGAACACCAGACGAGGCGCGGGTTCGCCGCCATCATGGTCTCGTGATCGAGCCCGTATTTCTTCAGGCCGCCGACCTTGAAGTTCTCGATGACGACGTCGGCTTGCGACGCCAGCCGGCGGACGATCTCGGCGCCCTCGGGCTTCTCGAAGTCGATCGCCACCGAGCGCTTGCCGCGGTTGCAGCCGTGGTAATAGGCCGCGCCGAGGTCCTGGCCGTCCGCGCCCTTCACGAAGGGCGGGCCCCAGTGGCGGGTGTCGTCGCCCGCCCCCGGGCGCTCCACCTTGATCACCTCCGCCCCGAGATCGGCGAGGCTCTGGCCGACCCACGGGCCGGCGAGGATGCGCGCCAGTTCGAGAACCTTGATGCCGGCGAGCGGAGCCTGGGTCATCTTCGACCTTTTCGGGCGGGGGGATCGGTGACGGCCCGGCCGCGCGGCCGGACCGAGATCACATGTCGATCAGGCGCGCAGCGTCGCGCCGGTCGCCTTGGCGACGGCGCCGACGATCTTCTGGGCGAGCGCCTCGAGATCCTTGTCGGTCAGCGTCGCCTTGGTGGGCTGGAGCGACACCTCCACCGCCACCGACTTCTTGCCCTCGCCGATCGACGGTCCACGGAAGACGTCGAAGACGCTCGCGTCGGTGATGAGCTGCCGGTCGGCGCCCTTGACCGCCTTGAGGATCTTCTCCGCCTCGACCTTCTCGTCTACGACGAAGGCGAAGTCGCGCGAAAGCGGCATCAGTTCGGAGGCGACGAGCGCCCCTTTCGACTTGGTCGGCTTGGCCTTGGGCTCGGGGATGGCGTCGAGGAACACCTCGAAGGCCACCATCGGTCCGGCCGCATCGAGGGTCTCGAGCGCCGAGGGATGCAGCTCGCCGAAATGCGCCAGCACGTTCTGAGGCCCCTGCTGAATCACGCCGGAGCGGCCCGGGTGATACCAACCCGGTGCGCCGCGCACGATCTGCACCCGGTCGAGCACCACGCCGAGCGCCTCCAGCACCGCGATCACGTCGCCCTTGGCGACCGTCCAGCCGACCGGACCGGCGTTGCCGAGCCAGTGCCGGCCGGAGCCGGCCGAGCCCGCGGTGCCGCGGCGCACGCCGGCGGCGGTGAGCTTCTGGCCCTCGGGCGTGTCGTTCGCGAACACCTGTCCGACCTCGAACAGCGCCACGTCGGCGATGCCGCGCTCGAGATTGCGCTGGGCCGCCCGGATCAGGCCGGGAAGCAGGCAGGGCCGCATGTCGGAGAGGTCGGAGGCGATCGGGTTGGCGAGCGCCAGATCGGCCCCGCCGCCGCCGAACAGCTCGGCCTGTCGCTTCGACACGAAGGACCAGGTGACGGCTTCCAGCATCGACCTTGTGGCGAGCACCCGGCGCGCCTTGGAGCGGCGGATCTGCGGCACGGTGAGGACCTTGGCGCCGACGGTGCCTCGGGCTTCGAGCGGCGTCGAGACGACGTTCTGAAGCCCGTGGATGCGCATCACCTCTTCGACCAGATCGGCCTTGGCCTCGACGTCGGCGCGCCACGACGGCACCGCGACGCGGAAGACGTCGTCCTTGGCGATGACGAAGAAGCCGAGCTTCTCCAGGATCTCGCGGATCTCGGCGCGATGCAGCGTGAGGCCGGTGAGCCGCTTCACCTCCGAGAGCGGGAAGTCGATGATCCGATCCATCTCCGGCGCTTGGCCGGCGACGACGGGCGCGGAGGCCTCGCCGCCGCAGAGGGAGACGACCATCTGGGTGGCGAGTTCGAGCCCGCCTTCGAGATAGGCCGGATCGACGCCGCGCTCGAAGCGATAACGCGCGTCCGAGACGATGCCGGTGCGCCGGCCGGTCTCGGCGGTGCGGGCGGGGTCGAACCAGGCGCATTCGATGAAGACGTCGGTGGTCTCCTCGGTGCAGCCGGTTTCCTCGCCGCCCATGATGCCGCCGAGGCCGAGCACGCCGGCGTCGTCGGCGATCACGCACATGCGACCGTCGACCGTGTAGGTCTTGCCGTCGAGCGCGAGGAAGCTCTCGCCGTCGCGGCCGTAACGGGCATGGATGCCGCCGGTGAGTTTCGCCGCGTCGAAGACGTGCAGCGGCCGGCCGCGATCGATCGACACGTAGTTGGTCATGTCGACCAGCGCCGAGATCGGACGCAGGCCGATCGCCTTCAGCCGGCGCTGCATCCACTCCGGCGACGGGCCGTTCTTCACGCCCTTGACGTAACGACCGTGGAAGGCCGGGCAGGCGACGAGGTCGCCCTCGGCGAAGCGCAGGTCGACGGCGACCGGCGAGGCGTAGGCCCCGGCGATCTTGCGGGTGGTGTCGGGCTTCAGCGTGCCGATGCCGGCGGCGGCGAGATCGCGAGCGATGCCGCGCACGCCGGTGCAGTCGGCCCGGTTGGGGGTCAGCGACACGTCGATCACCGGATCGTCGAGATCGGCGTAGTCGACGAAGAGCGCGCCGGTCGGCGCGTCCGCCGGCAGGTCGATGATGCCGGTATGGTCCTCGGAGAGCTCGAGCTCGGCCGCCGAGCACATCATGCCGTGGCTCTCGACGCCGCGGATCTGGCCGACGCCGAGCGTCATGTCCTTGCCGGGAATGTACGTGCCGGCCGCGGCGAACACCGTCTTCATGCCGGCCCGCGCGTTGGGCGCGCCGCACACCACCTGGATCGGCTGGCCGGAGCCGGTGTCGACCATACAGACCCGCAGCCGGTCGGCGTTCGGATGCTGCACGGCGGAGACGACGTGGGCGACGACGAAGGGCTTCAGCGCCTTGGCCTTGTCCTCGACGCCTTCCACCTCGAGCCCGATCCGCGTCAACGTCTCGACCACGGTGTCGAGGGTGGCGGTGGTGTCGAGGTGGTCCTTGAGCCAGGAGAGGGTGAACTTCATGGATGTCGTCCGGTCTTCGAGGCGGAGGAAAGAGTGACGCGAGAGGGGGCCGCTGCAGAGGGAGGCGAGGCCGCAGCCCCCCCTCCCGGTCCCTTCCCCTCCAGGGGGGAGGGGACGCTGGCGGCGGCGTCATCGGTAGATGTCGAATTCACCGGTCCGGGCAGATGTGTCGCGACCGGATCCGCAACGGTCATGGGAGCCGGGCCTCGCCTTTGTCGTCCCCTCCCCCCTCGAGGGGGAGGGCCAGGGAGGGGGGGCTCGGCCTCTCCTCGGATCGCGCCGACAGCGTCGAGTGCGAACCAGATCACGTCCAGTACCGTATCGGTTTCGGCGAGAACCTCGTGGTTCCAGAACCGGATCACCCGAAATCCCGCATCCGCCAGCCACGCGTCGCGATGAAGATCTCGCGCGATGCCCCCATCGTCCCCGTGCTGCCCTCCGTCGACCTCGATCACCAGCCGGACCTCGGGACAGCAGAAGTCCGCGATATATGGACCGATCGGCGTCTGACGACGGAACGAGGTTCCGGCGAAGCGATGGCCGCGCAACGCCGCCCACAATCTCGCCTCCGCCCCGGTCATCGACCGGCGCAGTCTCCGAGCATTGGCTCGGATGAGTGGAGAGACGGTCCGACGAGGCAAGGAACTCTCCTCCGTGCCGCGCGCCAGGGCGCCCTGCATCACACGCTCAAGCCCCCGAACAGGGTCGGCAGGTCGAGCGGGCGGAAGCCGTAGTGCTTCAGCCAGCGCACGTCGGCGTCGAAGAAGGCGCGCAGATCCGGCATGCCGTACTTGAGCATGGCGATGCGGTCGATGCCCATGCCGAAGGCGAAGCCCTGGTACTCGTCCGGATCGAGGCCGCAGTTGCGCAGCACGTTCGGGTGGACCATGCCGCAGCCGAGGATCTCCAGCCAGTCGTCGCCCTCGCCGAACTTGATCTCCGGCCCGGAGCGATCGCAGCGGATGTCCACCTCCATCGACGGTTCGGTGAAGGGGAAGAACGACGGGCGGAAGCGCATCTCGACCGAGGGCACCTCGAAGAAGGCCTTGCAGAACTCCTCCAGCACCCACTTCAGCGTGCCGATGGTCGAGGTCTTGTCGATGACCAGACCTTCCACCTGATGGAACATCGGCGTGTGGGTCTGGTCCGAGTCACAACGATAGGTGCGCCCCGGCGCGATCACCCGGATCGGCGGCTTCGACGACAGCATGGTGCGCACCTGCACCGGCGAGGTGTGGGTGCGCAGGAGATGGCGCGTGCCGTCCTCCTTCGGCGAGAAGAAGAACGTGTCGTGCATCTCACGCGCCGGATGGCCTTCGGGGAAGTTCAGCGCCGTGAAGTTGTAGAAGTCGCTCTCGACGTCCGGTCCTTCGGCGACCGAGAAGCCCATGTCGGCGAAGATCGCGGTGAGCTCGTCGGTGACCTGGCTGATCGGATGGATGCGCCCGGCGTTGGCCGGCGACGGCCACAGCGGCAGGGTGATGTCGGCGGTCTCGGCCGCGAGACGCGCCGTGAGCGCCGCGTCCCTCACGACCTTGCGGCGGACGAGGAGCGCCTCGCCCACCCGGTCGCGCAAGCCGTTGATCGCCGGCCCCATGACCTTGCGCTCGTCCGGCGACATGCCGCCCAGCGACTTCAGAAGCTCCGAGATCGAGCCCTTCTTGCCCAGCGCGCCGACACGGACGCTCTCCAGCGCCGCTTCGTCGCCGGCCGCGTCGATGGCTCCGAGGATGGTCTTTTCCAAGCTGTCGATGTCGCTCATGAGGCTCGCTCGATGAAATGCGGAGGATGTCCGAGGAAACCGGCGTTTTCGTCGGCTGCTCTACTAACCGAGATTGCGCCGCGGCGAAAGCCGCGAGCCGACATGCGCGCCATTCTCCGACGCGCCGGGGGCGCTCTCGGGCTCGCGCGCTCGGGTTGCTCGCGCCTCAGATCGCTTCGAAGCCGGCGCCGAGGCCTTCCATCAGACCGCGGAAGGAGGGGAAGGACGTGGCGATCATGCCGACGTCGTCGACGCTCACGGTCTCGTCCGCCGCCATGCCGAGCACCAGGAAGGCCATGGCGATGCGGTGGTCGAGATGGGTGGCGACCGTGCCGCCGCCGATCTTCACCCCCGCCTGCCGCCCGGCGACGACGAGGCTCGCCTCGCCCTCGTGGCACTCGATGCGGTTCGCCTCGAGCCCGCGGGCGACGGCGGCGAGCCGGTCGCTCTCCTTGACCCGCAGCTCCTCGAGCCCCTCCATCACCGTCTCGCCTTCGGCGAAGGCGGCGGCGATCGCCAGGATCGGATATTCGTCGATCATCGACGGCGCCCGCTCCGGCGGCACCACGACGCCCTTCAGCTGCGAGGCGCGCACGTGCACGTCGCCGATGCGCTCGCCGCCCGACGTCCGCTCGTTCTCGATCGTCAGATCCGCGCCCATCTCGGTGAGCGTCTGGAAGAGCCCGGTCCTCAGCGGATTGAGCAGCACGTTCTCGACCGTCACGTCCGAGCCCGGCACGATCAGCCCGGCGACGATGGCGAAGGCCGCCGACGACGGATCGCCCGGCACCACCACGTGCTGCGGCTTCAATTCCGGCCGCCCCTCGAGGCGGATGATGCGCTCGCCCGCCGACCCGATGGTCACCGAGAGGTTCGCGCCGAATCCCTCGAGCATGCGCTCGGTGTGGTCGCGGGTGGCGATCGGTTCGATCACCGTGGTGACGCCGGGGGCGTTGAGGCCGGCCAGCAGCACCGCCGACTTCACCTGCGCCGAGGCCATCGGCACCCGATAGGTGATCGGCGTCGACGCCTTCGGCCCCTTGATCGACAAGGGCAGCCGGTCGCCGGCCCGGGCGATCACCTCGACGCCCATTTCGCGCAGCGGGTTCAACACCCGGCCCATCGGCCGCCGTGACAGCGAGGCGTCGCCGACGAAGGTGGCGGCGATCGCATGGCCGCCGACCAGACCCATGGTCAGGCGCGAGCCGGTGCCGGCGTTGCCGAAATCGAGCACGTGCTCCGGTTCGAGCAATCCGCCGACGCCGAGGCCGGCGACCGTCCAGGCGCCTTCGCCGGTGCGGGTCACGGTGGCGCCGAGCGCCCGCATCGCGGCGCCGGTGCCGAGCACGTCGTCGGCTTCGAGCAGACCCTCGATCGTCGTCTCGCCGACCGCCACCGCGCCGAACATCAGCGAGCGATGCGAGATCGACTTGTCGCCCGGCACGCGGATGCGCCCGACGAGCGATCCCCTGGGCGAGGAGGAGAGGGGAGAGGGCGTTGCGGCGTGAGCCATCGGCTGGAAACCGTCGTGAGGGTCGGTGGGAGGAGGGCACCTCCTATCACGGAAGGAACGGCGTCGTCACCCCGCGCACCGGCCCGTCGCGGCGGTGAAAGGAGCACCGGCGAGGGCTCTTCCCATCCGTTCGACCTCGCCCTGTGACCGATTCGGTATTGACACGCGCCCTGCTTCGGACCAAGGGGGGTGACTTTCTACATCATCTTCGTGAGACGATCCGTGGCGAAACCCGAACTCGGCACCAAGCGCCTCTGCCCCTCCTGCGGCTCCAAGTACTACGACCTCGATCGCAACCCGATCGTCTGTCCCAAGTGCGGCACGGTCTTCACCGCCGCCGCCGTCCAGATGCGCGTCAAGCCGGCGCCGGTCGAAGAGGAAGAGACCGAGGCCGAAGAGAGCCTGCCGGTCGATTTCGTCTCCCTCGAGGAGGCCGACGCCGAGCAGGGTGGCGGTGAAGAGGTCCCCGACGACATCGAGGACGAGGACATCGGCGACATCGGTGGCGACGACGACACCTTCCTCGAGGAGGAAGAGGACGACGGCGACATCGAGGGCATCGACATCGACGTCGAGGGAGAGGACGAGGAGCGCTGAGTTCCTCGCGCCGTCGCTCGGACGGGAAATCCTGTGGATTTCCCGCGCTTTGGCCAGGTTTTCGCGACGATCTGCGAAAAATCCGGCCGCCGCGGCGAAATAGGACTTGATCACCGGCGGCGATGCCATTAGAGATCGCCGCCGTCGCCGGGGGTTCCCAAGCCCGGCCGGGAATTCGGGGCCATAGCTCAGTTGGGAGAGCGCTTGAATGGCATTCAAGAGGTCAGGGGTTCGACTCCCCTTGGCTCCACCA
>NZ_DAIPZB010000088.1:0-7756 GCF_036782435.1 Pinisolibacter sp.
CCTACGGAAAGGCGGCCCCGTTTAACAGCCGAGCCGCGCCAGGGTCAAGCCGAACAGAACTTCGTAGGGGGTCTCGGGCTCGCGCCGACGGAGACGCGCGGAGGTTCTTCGGATTTGCAAACAGCGGCATTTCCGGTATGGGCAGCACATTCGAAAGTCGGCGGAGCGGAGCGCATCGGTTCGCCGCCGATACGCCGGTCGCGGCGATGTCCTTCCGTGTCGGATGGCGCGCCGCGCCGGATGTCGGGCCGTGTCGTCGGCCCCGCCCCATCGGGGCGAGCCCGGTTTCACCGACGCGACGTCGACGGCCGCGGGAACGGCTCCGGTCACCGCTCGGATCGCCCCGCCGACGACGACCGGCCGACGCGCCGACGGGCACCTCTCGGCGGTCGCACGTCCGGTCGGCGAAAGGCGGATGGCGTCACACTCGGAAACCGACGACCGGGAGATGTCCGGCCCGATGGAGACGGACGCGGTTCAGGGCCGCGCGTCGCCGGGCCGTTCCGGCGGAAGCCGGGCACCGGCCACTCGTGCCACAAGGGGGTACTCGGCTTGCAACACGATCGCCTGACGCGTCTTCGCCGGCTGGAAGCGGAGTCGATCTTCATCATTCGAGAGGTCGCCGCCGAGTTCAAGAACCCGGTCATGCTCTATTCGATCGGCAAGGACTCCTCGGTGAGGCTTCATCTGGCGATGAAGGCGTTCCACCCGTCGAAGCCGCCCTTTCCGTTGCTCCACGTCGACACGACCTGGAAGTTCCGCGAGATGATCCGCTTCCGCGACGACACGGCGAAGCGGCTCGGGCTCGATCTCATCGTCCACTCCAATCAGGAAGGCCTCGATCAGGGGATCACGCCGTTCACGCACGGCTCGTCGACCTACACCAACGTGATGAAGACCGACGCGCTGAAACAGGCGCTGACCCGATACGGCTTCGACGCAGCCTTCGGCGGCGCCCGGCGCGACGAGGAGAAATCGCGCGCCAAGGAGCGCATCTTCTCCTTCCGCACGGCCAGCCACACCTGGGACCCGAAGAACCAGCGCCCCGAACTCTGGCGGCTCTACAACGCCCGCGTGGCGCCGGGGGAATCGATCCGCGCCTTCCCGCTGTCGAACTGGACCGAGCTCGACATCTGGCAATACATCCTGGTCGAGAACATCCCGATCGTGCCGCTCTATTTCGCCGCCGTACGACCGGTGGTCGAGCGCGACGGCCAGTTGATCATGGTCGACGACGAGCGCTTGCCGCTGCTGCCCGGCGAAACGCCGGAGATGCGTGAGATCCGTTTCCGGACGCTCGGCTGCTATCCGTTGACCGCCGCCATGGAGAGCTCCGCCAGGACGCTGCCGGAGATCGTGCGCGAGATGCTGCTCGCCCGCACCTCCGAACGCGCCGGCCACTTCATCGACCACGACGAGGCCGGTTCGATGGAGAAGAAGAAGGACGGGTACTTCTAAGGACGGGTACTTCTGATGTCCACCGAAGCTCCGCTGGATCCCGCCGCCTTCACCGACCATCTCGCCGCCACGAGAAGAAGAGCCTGTTGCGCTTCCTCACCTGCGGCTCGGTCGACGACGGCAAGTCGACGCTGATCGGCCGCCTGCTCCACGACACCAAGCTGCTGTTCGAAGACCAGCTGAAGAGCCTGGAGCGCGACAGCCGCAAACACGGAACCGTCGGTGACGACATCGACTTCGCCCTCCTCGTCGACGGCCTCGAGGCCGAGCGCGAGCAGGGCATCACCATCGACGTCGCCTATCGATTCTTCGCCACCGATCGGCGCAAATTCATCGTCGCCGACACCCCCGGTCACGTGCAGTACACCCGCAACATGGCGACCGGGGCTTCCAACTCGGATCTCGCGGTGATCCTGGTCGACGCCCGCTACGGCGTCCTGCCGCAGACCCGCCGGCACTCCTTCATCGTGTCGCTGCTCGGCATCCGCCACGTGGTGCTGGCCGTCAACAAGATCGACCTGGTCGACCACAGCCAGGAGGTCTTCCACCGCATCGTCGCCGACCATGCCGCCTTCGCTTCCGATTTCGGCTTCGAGACGCAGGTCGCCATCCCCATGTCGGCCCGCTTCGGCGACAACGTCCTCGATCACGGCCCCCACATGCCCTGGTACAAGGGGCCGACCCTGGTCCACCATCTCGAAACCGTCGCCATCGGCGAGACCGACTACGATCGGCCGTTCCGCATGCCGGTGCAGTGGGTGAACCGGCCGAACCTCGATTTCCGCGGCTTCTCCGGGACCATCGCCGCCGGCACGTTGCGCCCGGGTGATCCGGTCGTCGTCGCCACGTCCGGGTGCAGCACGACGGTGAAGTCGATCGTCACCCGGGACGGCGAACTCGACGAAGCCTACGCCGGCGAGGCGGTCACCCTGACGCTCGCCGACGAGGTCGACATCTCGCGCGGCAACGTCCTGTCCTCGCCGACCGACCGATTCGAGGTCGCCGACCAGTTCGCCGCCGATCTCATCTGGATGGCCGACGAGCCGGCGATGCCGGGGCGACCCTATCTGATCAAGATCGGCACCAAGCTGGTTCCGGCCCAGATCACCGAGATCAAGTACAAGATCGACGTCGACACGTTCGGTCACCTCGCCGCCAAGCATCTCGTCCTCAACGAAGTCGCCCGGGTCAACGTGGCGCTCTCCGAGGCGGTCGCCTTCGACCCCTATGCCGTCGCCCGCGACACCGGCGCCTTCATCGTCATCGACCGGCTGAGCAATCTGACGGTCGGCGCCGGCATGATCGCGTTCGGACTGCGCCGCGCCGCCAACATCCATCGGCAGGCGCTCGACGTCACCAAGGAGGCGCGTGCCGCCGCCAAGGGCCAGCGTCCCGTCGTCCTGTGGTTCACCGGCCTGTCCGGCGCCGGCAAGTCGACGATCGCCAACCTCGTCGAGAAGAAGCTGCACGGCGCCGGCCGTCACACCTACGTGCTCGACGGCGACAACGTTCGCCACGGCCTCAACAAGGACCTCGGCTTCACCGCCGCCGACCGCGTCGAGAACATCCGGCGCGTGGCCGAAGCCGCCAAGCTGTTCGTCGATGCAGGCCTGATCGTGCTCACCGCCTTCATCTCGCCGTTCCGTTCCGAGCGACAACTGGCGCGCGAGATCCTGGAGCCCGGCGAGTTCGTCGAGGTCTTCGTCGCGACCCCGATCGAAGAGGCCGAGAAGCGCGACCCCAAGGGCCTCTACAAGAAGGCGCGCGAGGGCAAGATCAAGAACTTCACCGGGATCGACAGCCCCTACGAGGCGCCGCAGGCGGCCGAACTGGTGCTCGACACCACCTCGACCGACGCCGAGGCTCTCGCCGATCAGGTGATCGAGTATCTGCGGACCAACGGTCACATCTGATACCGGGTTCACGAAATTCGGACCCGCCCGAATTTCGTGAGTTTCGGCCCGACCGGCCGACGCCCGTTCGGGCTCGCCTTCGCCCATGAAGCTCCGAATAGGTCGGGACTTCATGGCCTCGGTAAGACCCCGCGCCGAGGCGGAGGCCGCCCTCAGCGGCGGCGCAGGCCGGCGAAACGGGCGAGGGGAAAGAAGACGCCGTGCGCCGCGCGGGCGATCGTGTGGCGAAGCGCCGACGCGAGACGTGCCGTGGCGGTGGCCGGGGCGCTGCGGCCTTCGGAGAGACGTTCGACGATGGTCTCCACCGGGCAGGGTCGGCCGCTCACCGGATCGACGTAACGTGGGTAGAGGATCAGGGCGACGGCGACGAGTTCGTCGAGCGTGAGCCGCCGATCGCGGCGCGTGACGGCGAGGGCATCGTCGGTGAGCCCCCAGCCGGCGTAGAACGGCAGCCCATGCGTGGCGACGTCCAGACCGCGCAACAGGGCCTCGAAGCCGGTCAGCGACGTCATGGTCTCGACGCGGTCGACGTCGGCGAGCAGCGACGGCATCGACACGTCGGAAACGACGCGGTCGACGAGCCGGTCGCTCTCCTCTTTCGGCACGGCGCCGCGGCGATAGCCGGCGTGGACGTCGGGATGCGGCTTGTAGACGATGAACGCGTCCGGCCAACGGGCTCGCACACGGCGCAGCAGCTCGACGTTGGTGGTCACGGCCGGCGAGCCGAGGCGCACGGACGCATCGTCCTCCACCTGTCCCGGCACCAGGATACGCAGGCGGTCGGTCGGCAGATCGAGCCGCTCGTCTCGGGCGTCGTTGTACTTCGACAGCCGCCGGGTGACGATCGCCTCCCGGAGGTGCGCGGCGCGAGCCAGCAGTTCGGCGTCGAACTCCGTCTCGCGGGCCAATCGCTCGAACCGGCTCGGCCGGCGGGGATCGTAGTAGATGCCCTCGTCGTCGAAGACCAGGGACGCGGGTGAGACGAAGGCGGCTCCGAGGCCGACCGAGCGCAGGAAGCCGTCCTCGGTCCGGACCAGCGTCGCGGCACCCGGCGCGAGCGCCCGGCCGGCCGCCTCGCCGTCGCCCCAAACGACGATGCGAGCGGTTTCGGCACGCGCCGATGCCGCCGCGGCGTCCATCGATCGAGCGAAACGCGGCGGGCCGTCGACCCCGTCGAGGAACGGACGGATGACACCGCGTTTCCAACGCGTCATGCCGACACAGATCGAGCGGGTCTCGTCGTGGAACCGATCGCGCAGGAACGCGAGCCGCTCGACCGCCTCCTCGAAGCCGATGCGACGGCCGAACCACGGATCGAGCCAGCGGCAGTAGTCGAAGTAGGCGGCGGCGAAGAGCGTTTCGCGATCAACCGTCGCGGTGCGCCGGGCGATCGGTGCGAAACGATCGTCGGTGAGGCCCCATCCGGCATAGGCGGCGGCGCCGAAGCAGACCACCGGAACGCCGGCGATCATCGCTTCGAGACCGAACTGGCTCGACACGACGTAGACCGCGACGGCCGTCTCGATCAACGCCCACGGATTGACGTCGGCGTCGACGAGGACGACGTCGCGTTTCCGCGCGGCATCGACCAGATGCCCGCGTTTCGCCCCCGAGATCGCCTCGGGATGCACCTTGACCGCGATCGTGCGACCGGGATTTTCGGCGATCGCCGCGTCGAGCATGGCGACGAAGTCGGCCGGCTTCGCGCCGGCTCCGACGATCGACGCGTCGCCGTAGGTCTGGTCGACGACGAGGACCACGTCGCGCCCGAACGGCAGGCCGAGCGCGGCCGGCGACCGCATCGGCGCATGATTGTACTTCGACAGCCGCAGTTCGCGCAGCCGCGCCATGGCGGCGGTGGCCCGCGCCCGGTCGGTCGGCGCCTGCGCCGCCCGCCGCAGGATGGCGGTTTCCAGGTCGCTCGATTCGGAGGCGTCGTAGTAGATGCCGGACCGGTCGACGATCCAGCCGATGGAGCCTTCGCCGCGGCCGGGGCGAACCGACCGCAGGAAGCCGTCCTCGAGCGCGACGAAGGGCAGACCCCGGCGTCGCGCCAGCGATCGGGCGCCGGCGGCGGTTCGGCGATGGCCCCAGCCGACGACGAGATCGACGTCGGTCCGGCTCCAGGGGAACAGACGGACCGGCTCGACGTCGAGCAGCGTCGCCACGTCGCGCCGAAGTCGCCAGACGCCATGAACGAGAACTCCGGCGCGTCGACGGGCAGCGACATCGGCCGGCTCACCGCTTCCGATCGCGCCGGCGTCCGACGGTGTCATTCTCGATCTCCGAGCGCCGCCCTCAGGCGCGCGACCACGCCTTCGCCCAGGGAAGGCCAGGTGTGGCGCAGATAGAAGCTGCCGGGAACGAGAGCATGCCGGCGCACGTGCTCCTTGAAGCGAGCGGTCTTCTCCGAATCGACCGGACGCGGGTTCACCCAGAAGGAATCGAACTCCTCGGTCGTTTCGGGCCGGAACGCCAACCCCTCACCCTGATAGAAGGCGTCGCCGACCGACAACACCGGAATGCCGGCGCCGAGGGCGGCGATCCCGGTGGTCGAGTTGATGGTGACGAGCCCGCGGGCATGGCGGACGAGCGGCATGAACGGCCCGGCTTCCAGGTAGCTCACCCGCCCCCCCAGACCGCTCCCCTCGACGAGATAGCGGAGGTTCTTCTTGTGATGGCCGTAGCCGATGTCGAGCGGGTGGGCCTTGACCACCAGATGGCAATCGGCCGGGGCGGCGCGGCGGAACGAGTCGAGCGCCTGTTCGAGGAAGATGCGCGTCGTCCAGCCCCGCCCATGGCGGACCAACTGCATGTCGTCGTGAACCTGGAGGGAGAGGACGAAGAAGGGTGGATGGTCGGGCCGGTTCAACCGCGCGAAGAACTCCGCGTCGTGTCGCCGCGAAACGAAGCGACGCCACAACGCGCGGGTCCAGTAGCGGAATTCGGTCCGGATGCGCCGTTCGCGATGATGCCGATAACGGGGGAACAGGAAATGACTGAGACGCAGAGCCCCGAAATAGACCATCGCGGCGCGCGTCATCGCGTAGGTCGAGCTTTCGAGCGCCGGCGCGGGAGGCGGCGGATCGAGCGGCGCGTCGGCCACGAAGGTCCCGGCGAGCAACGAATTGGCGTTGTTGCCGCCGAGTTCGAAGGTGACGTAGTCGGGCCGGATGTAGCCCTCTTCGAAACAGAAGACCGGAACGCCGAGACGGTGCGCCGCATCGGAGGCTGCTCGATGAATCGGGCGCTCGTCGCCGAAGAGGACCACGGCATCGGCCGGCCAGCCATGGATGATCGCCGTGATCGCCTCTTCGTAGCTCTCCTCGCGGGGTCGAACGACCTCGAACGATTTTCCCACCGCGAAGAGAATGTCCCCACCGTTGAAGACGAGGCGACGCACGTCGAATCCGGCCTCCTCAAGGTGCCTCTGAAGGAATCGGAAGAAACCTCCGACCGGCCCTTGGAGCAGGAGTATCCGTTTACCCATGGCGACTTCTCAAAAACCGCAAGAAGGCCGAACAGAAACATCTGGTCGACGGAGAGCAATCAACCGCTTCCGTCAACACGATGACAGAGGGCGCAGGAACAACACCGCATCGAGCGCGCATCCCCGCTGTCAGTAGCTATCGGCTTCGACGCAGCCATCGGCTTCGACGCCGGGTATTTTTAGCGCCGACCCGGCGATCGGGCAACCGCCGGAAAGTCATAGACCTTCGCCAGAGGCGGACCGATCTTGCCCCCTCCGGGCCCAGCTCTCACGTCGGAGGAGAACGTGGTTCCTTCGATAGCGGTACCGAACCCTGGTCTCGGCGTTCTCCCTGATCCCTCGGACGAGTGCGGCCTGCGAGCGGCGCCGGCTCCTCCAGAGGTGGGCCGATCGATCCGTCCGAAGCACACCGCAGGCCCGACGCGTCGCGACCTTCCGAGTGGCGAGGGCGTGGTCGACACGTTCGCGCCGCCGCACAGGCTTCACAGCTTTCGGTCGAGCACGTGCCTCACAACACCGCCTCGTCCAGGGAGGGGTCGGCGACGAGCTTCTTAAACCTCGAGTTCTCTCCCTCGAGCAGCCGCAGCCGCTTCATCTCCGGCGGCACCGAGCCGGCGTACGTCTTCCGCCACGCGTGAGACGAGTCGCGTCGCTGATCCCGGCTTTGCGGCACACCGCGCCGCCCTCCGACGAATCCGACGCGTGGCCCCGGGCGGTCGGCTCTCGAGCGCGAGGCGGCGTCAGACCGGGGGCGGCAGACGGAACGACACGGTCACCCGTTGCCCCGATTCGAGCACGACTGAGAATTGCAGGAGGGCTCGTCGTTCGAAGCTCGGTTCAGCGTCTTCTGACGAGGGCCTGTAGCCGTAGAGGATCCGCGAAAGGCCGATACGGC
>NZ_DAIPZB010000089.1:0-7677 GCF_036782435.1 Pinisolibacter sp.
ACGATATTCGGGCCACGCCAGCCGGTTTCTCGCCCCACGATGAATTAGGCGGGGTAATGCTGCGGCCCTTGAGACAGCAGCTTCGCGACGATCAAATTGGTAATCCGCATAGATAGTGATCAAGTCGGCGATCGGCTAGGGTAAGTCGGCTAGCCGGCTCGGCCGAAATGACTTGGTATCGAGATCTTGTATCCGCGAAAGAGTATCAACAACGAGCAAAATCTTCCATTCATTGCTTTCCTCATTCACACGCCGCATTGCGCCAGCATTGAAGAGAAAACGAACTTCCGGAAATCGAAGATTGTCATATAATCTAAGTATATCGGAAAATAGTGTTCGTCGGAATTTGTTGTCCCCAATATCAATGCCCTGCTCGAGTTGCAGGGCATGTGCTGCAAAGCGGTCTCGCTTCGATAAAGAATTAATAACGAGCGGTAAGTATTCTCGGATTTCGCGGCGATAATTCACTTCCAGGAATACCAGGAACGACGCATGAGCAAATCGGATATTCCCATCGGAAGTTTCAACAACACCTTGAAATATTGTCAAATCCGGCTTCGGAGTAAGCTCCTCCAAGACGGGTTCGATGGTGGATCTGTCATCGGTGACTAAGGTTAAGGCTGCCAATGAGAAGAGTACTTTGCGCAAGGATGGGTCGCGTAGCCAGGCTTCAAAGCGCTCACCAACCATATAACGGGAGTCAATTATGCTTATATCATTTAATATACAGATTGGAATTCCGTGGTTCTGTCTGTAATTGAAAGCAGGCAGGCTACGTCTCTGAGCCATTTGACGATGAAATTCTCGTGCTGTCGGTTCATCGAACGGCTCCACTTGGATGATTTTTCTTACGAGACTGGGGATGCGAGCGGTGATCGCACGCCGGAAATCATCTTCGCGACCATCTGAAATTAGAGAACCGAACTCCAGTACAAGGCAGCAGTCTTCCGGCGTAAATTGTGCCAATAAAAGGATATATTCACGCTCCTTCTCATTTGCGTATTCGATATTCCCAATGTGAATGTGATGGCACCCGGAAGCGCGCAGACCCATCCAAAGCTTTTCGAAGAAGTCTACTTCGACAGACCCGTTGAGACGATAGGCGCCATGAGACATGTTGACGTCGATCAAATTACCACGATCTTTGACCGGAGCTGAAGTGCTTTGTGGTTTATTGACCGATGTTATGGCGAATGAGAATGCGCGATGAAATGACAAATGCGCATCTTCCATGTGGATGTCTCTGGAAATGAGGCGACGCAAAAATGAAAGTCTAGTGCGCCGTACCAACATCAGATTGTTTAGGTAGTTTTTGAATTGAGAGATAGGTGTCGATGCGGGACCAGCTCCCGACACCTCTCGATTTGTATCCAGAAGATCGTACTTTCTTCCGGGCCGATCGAAGAAAAATGCCTCACGATTTTGGCCATAGCCTTCCTTCTGAAGAGCACTTTCGATGAGAGCGGTTTTGCCGACGCCCGAAATACCATAGATGTACAACAGACGAATATTACTATCTGTTCGAATTGCATCCATGATCGAAGAGCGTACACCTTCGCGGAAGAGACAATCGTCGGCGGTCATAATTCTCAGTTATCCGTGTTTTCGAATTGGTCGCAACATGCGTATCCTACAACATAGAGGAGAGGCGTCTATCGGATTTTCACGCGGCATCGATGTGCAGTGTGCTGGGCGATCGAGGGGAGCCTCACGGTTGCCGAGCTGTTCAGGGGGTGAAAGCCGTGGGATGGGCGAAACGTTTGATCTTCGCGGCGCTGCCAATCACCGCGTTGTTCCTATGGCTGAAGTGGGCCGGCAGCTTTTCTGCGGTCCGCGACGGCATCACCGTCGCAGTTCTCCTGTTGCTCCTGGCCGTGCTCAGCTGGCGGTGGGCGGGCAACGCCTCACGGGAACCAGGTCGGATCCGGCGAACCTTCGATATCGTCGCTCGTTTCGCGGCAATCTGGGTAATCGTCTGTTGGGCGGTTCTCAGCACGCTCGATTCCCTGTTCCCTGGCAAACCGCTCGCACACGAGGGTTGGTCCGGGCAACAGTCGTCCAAGATCGATCCGGACTATTCGAAACTCAAAGTTTCCCTCGCGTTGTCGGGAGGCGGATACCGCGCCGCGTTGATTCATGTGGGGGTACTCGATGAGCTGGCGCGCCACGGCGTCCCGGTGACGAACCTGTCGTCAGTCTCCGGCGGGTCGATCATTGCCGCCTTCGTGGCGACAGGCGGCAATCCGATGGCGTTTGCCGATGCCGTGGCTGCGGGGCGGTTTCGACTGAAGCGGGAACTGACCTCCGCGCTGACGCTGCCGCGATGGATATTTCCGTGGTTCGGTCCGACGCGCCGTGACATCCAAGCGGAGATGCTCCGTCGCGTTCTGCTTCCGGCCGACGAACAGAGGTCCCGTGGTCCGAACCTCATGCTGGGTATGACCGATCTCGTCCGCGGGATCCGTGTCGGCGCCACCGCCGACGGCTACATGATGGCCGGCCCGACCACGTCCCGCTTCTTCAAGGCTGCAGAGGCAATGAGGATGGACGGGCTCGGCGATCTCGCAGACATCGTCGCGATTTCCGGTGCGTTTCCCGGGGCCTTCCCCGCGAAACACCTCGAAGCGCGCTATCGACTGCATAGCGCGGATGTCCCAATGAGCGGATCGATTCGTCTCGCACTCTCCGACGGCGGTGTTCGCGACAACATCGGATTGGGTCTGCTCGAAAGGATCCACGAACACGCCACCGGCACGAACAACACGTGGTCGGGATGGAGCGGCAACACCCCGACCGACGCCTGGAGACAGGATCTCGTGATCGTTTCGGATGGTGGCGCGGTGCTCGAGGCGTCAGAGCCGTCACCGAATCCGATCGCCGAGGCGGGTCGTGCGATAGACCTTTCGGGGCTGGAAACCGGGGTGGTGAGGCTTGTCGACATGACGTCGCTCGCCAAGATCTTCCTGGCGATCCCCTCCCGCTTTCATCCGATGCCGGACAGCGTCCTCGTCGCAGCATGGCCACCAGCGGGAGTCACCCAGCACTTTTTCTTCGTCCGGCCGGAGCGTTTCACAGTGGAAACACTGAAACGGATCGCCGAACTCGCCTCTGACGCGAAGGCCTCCGGCACTGCACTCGCGAACTATCTCGCCGATCGACCTCGATCGACCGGCGAGATCGGCGGCGACGATCGATGCGCAATTTCCGGCTCGGAGGTCTACGCCTCGCCACTCTGTTCGCGGTGGCGACTGATCCAAGTGATCGGTACCGATGTTGAGCAGGTGATCTCGACGTTCCTCGCGTCCGAGACGCTCCGAGACGACTATTCACAGGAGGACGTCGACAGGCTGGTGAGGCTCGGGCGCTATTTCGTCCTCTTCGCTTGGCCGGATCTGAAGAATTGTCTCGATGCAATGGTCCGAAGCCGCAATGGCGCAGAACCGCAATCGGCCTGCGTACAGTAATCGACCGCGTGGAAGCCGACACGGCGCCTCAAGTGTATTGTGCTCGGTCATTGACGTCCGACAGACACTGGCTCAAAGGCGCGCGGCCTTCCCTGTCCGCCGCTCGGCCTCGTCATAGTACCGTGCCGCCTGCTGTACCGAGCGGTGTTGCGACTGCGCCATCGCCTCGGGCAGCGATACCCCCTGTCGCGCGGCTTCCGTCAGATACCCGGACCGCAGCCCGTGCGCCGAGACCTTCCCCGTCTCGATCCCAGCGAGCCCTGCCCGCTTCTTGACGATCGCGTTGATCGTCTGCGCCGCGAGCGCCTTGCCGTCGAGTTGCCCCAACGGTCGATGCCGCGGAACACCGGCCCGGCGTCGATCCGTGCCGCCGCGAGCCAGACCTTCAGCGCTTCAACCGGCCGGCCGGCGATCACCGCGAAACGATCGTCGTCGGCCGAGCTGGTCTTGGTGCGCCCGAGCCGGATCGTCATGCACGGCAGAAGCTCGGAGGCCGGGTCGTTCAGAGCGGCGGGTACCGGCTCTTCGTCACGCAGCCGCTCGACGCGCAGATCGGCGAGCTCGGAGCGACGACGGCCGCCGGAGGCGAAGCCGATCAGCAGGATCGCCCTGTCGGACGCCGGGCTCGCGACCTTACGCGGACGGAACGCCGGAGACGAGGGGCTTGCCCGAAAGGCGGGGCATGACCTCGACCTCGCATCCGCGGACGAAGACGAGGAGGACACGATGAATGCCGATGGGTTCGACGCGACCGCCGGCGACCAAGCCTTGGCCGACGCCTTCGCCGCGGCCGACGCGGCAATCGCCCGCTCGAGCCGCGCCCTCGCCGGTGAGGCGTCGCGCCCGCCGCCGCCGCGCCGAGACCGCGATCCGCTCGTCTACGACCTCGACTGGGACGAAGAGGCGCGTCTGACCGAGTGGCGCAGGGTCGTCGATCGAACCCGCGATCTGCCGCCGACCCTCGCCGCCGCGATCGCCCACACGGCATGGGGGGCGATCGAGCCGTTGCAACGCGCGCCCGGCCTCGGCCGCCTGCTCGCCGCCGCCCTTCTGCGGGAGCGCGGCAAAGCGCGCGCCCATCTGCCCTGCCTCGCCGAGGGCGCCAAGGCGGTGCCGCGCGAACGGCGCCGGCACCGCGACGCGTCTGTGCGTCTCATCGCCGAACTCGACGCCATCACCGCCGCCGCTGAGGAGGGGATGAGGCAGCACGACCGCTGGTTCACCGCCCGCTCGCTGCTGCTGCGCAAGCTCGCCGGCCGCCGCTCCACCTCCCGGCTGCCGGAGTTGATCGAGTTGGTGATCTCGCGGCCGCTGGTCTCGGCCGGCATGATCGCCGAGGCACTCGCCGTCACACCCCGCGCCGCCCTCAACCTGGTGGCGGAGCTCGACCTGCGCGAGACGACGGGCCGTGGACGGTTTCGGGCATGGAGCGTCCTGTGACCGCGTCGCGATCACCGAGACCCTCCTTCGGACGCGACCCACCGGCGCCGACACGATCGTGGGCGGCGGCGCCGGTGAGCTAAGCCTCGCTAGGCGGCGAGCATTCGACCCGCCGCGCATTTGCGAGACGGCGCGGATCGATCGGCTCACCGCCAGCAGATCGGTCCTCAAGGGTACGATGTGGCAATCCAACTCGAATGGCACTATAATCTAGCTAGCCTGTCCAGCTATGGAGATCGCACATGAATTGGCCCCTGCAGGACGCCAAGAACCACTTCTCGAAAGTCGTCCGGCAAGCCCGATCGGACGGCCCGCAGGTCGTCACCGTGCGCGGCGAGCGCGCAGCCGTCGTCCTCTCGGTCGCTGATTACGATGCTCTGTTGACCGGGCGCAGAACCCTCGTCGATGATCTCCTGTCGGGTCCAGGTTGGGACGGCGAGCTGGCCGAAGCCATCGACGCACGCGCCAAGGCGCCGAGCCGTTCGCTGGAGTTCTAAATGTACCTCGTCGACACCAACGTGCTCTCCGAGGCGCGACGAGGCTCTCCCAAAGCGACGGCATGGCTTCGCAGCGTCGATCCCGCCACGGTCTATCTGAGCGCCCTGACACTGGGTGAAATCATGCGGGGGATCACCCTGAAGCAGAGGGCCGACCCGAAGACCGCCGGCCACCTCGCAGAATGGCTCCGCCGGCTTCGCCACGACCATGCGTCTCGCATCCTGCCGATCACCGACCAGATCGCCGTCGAGTGGGGCCGCATTGCCGCGATCCGCCCGCGCGGCGACATCGACGGTTTGATCGCCGCCACGGCAATCGTCCACGATCTGATCGTGGCGACACGCAACGTCGCCGACTTCGCCGATACGGGGGCTGCCTTGGTCAATCCGTGGGAACAGAGCTGCTGAACAGACGGCCGAGCAGCCGATGACCCTTCCGTGCTCCAAAATCTTCACAGGTGCCGGTTGTCGGGCCTCCGTGATGAAAGGATCGGTCGACAGCACCGGTGGTGGCAGCACTCCAGCGCCCACCTATGGATTAGAGCTCACCGTCCGCGCCATCCACTAGGTTCTGTTGACGAATAGGATTCCCCTTCGGGCCGAGGAGTGATTCAAGGTCGCTTTCGGAGGGAGGCGACGTTGATTCGAGACCTGATGAGCGATGCGGAATGGGCGTTCTTCGAACCGTTCGTGACGAGGCGAGGCCCGCACAGCGGCCGGCGGCCTCAGGATCATCGTCGGGTCCTCGACGGCGTCTTCTGGATCGCTCGCACCGGCGCCCAATGGCGTGATCTGCCCGAGTTCTTCGGCAAGTGGTCGTCGGTCTACCGCCAATTTCGCCGCTGGACGCTCTCCGGTCTCTGGGATCTGCTGCTCGAGGTGTTGAACGAAACCGAGGGTGTCGGCGAGACGGTCCAGATGATCGACAGCACCGTCATCCGGGCGCACCACTGCGCCGCCGGCGCAAGGGGGGGACTCCGAGACAGGGTCTCGGGCGCTCGCGAGGTGGGTTTTCGACCAAGATTCATCTCCGCACCAATGGAGTCGGCCTCCCCGTAGCCGTCGACATCGCACCCGGCCAAGCCTCGGACTACACCGGCGCCCTGCCTCTCCTCGATGCCGACGGGCCGGAACCGAAGGTTCTGCTCGCCGATCGCGGCTACGATGCCGATGCCATTCGCACGGCGATGGCGGCGCGCGGCGTCACGCCGATCATCCCGATGCGGCGAAGCCGCAAGGTTCAGTTGCCCGTAGACGACTACGTCTACGCCCTCCGGAACCGGATCGAACGTTGCTTCAACAGGTTGAAGAACTGGCGCCGTCTCGCCACCCGCTACGACAAGACCGCCGACAGCTACCTCGGCTTCGTCCTCATCACCGCCGTCCGTCTATGGATGCGCGCATTCGTCAACAGGACCTAGTCGACGATGACGACTTCGCCGATCTCCGGCAGAGCCAGCCAGGTGGGTAGGGCCTTCAGGAGATTTTCCGTGCGATTCATGCAACAGGTGACAACCGACACGCCACCGTCGGCGGAGACGTCTGCGCCGGAGGGTGCCGGCGCCGCCGACACCTCTGAGGGCTGGACCGGTCGGTGGACGTCGTAGGTTCGTCGGACGAACTCGACGACCTTGCGCACCGATGCGTTCCCCGGCGCCTGCGGGTCGGCGTCCATTCGCCGTTCGATCTCCTCGAGAAGCCGCTCCGCGACATCACGATCGCCGCTCTTGGCGGCGGAGATGGCTCGATTGATCAAATTTATATTCGTGGTCATTCGAAATTCCATCTCGATCAGACAATCTCGTATCGGAGCAGCCGTGCGAGATCTCGGTAATGATTTGAATCCTTCGTCATCTCCGAAATGTCTACGGCATCGATCCTGCGAACTCTCTTCTCTATGATACTCCCGCTGCGTCCACTGTCGCCGGACAACCTCAGTGCATCGAACAGATCGATGAATTCATCGGAATACGTCAGATCCAGAGTGGTGCAGATGTGGCGCATCGCGCGTGCGGGGTCGTCGACGAAATCTTCGTAACGAATGATGTCGACACCTTGGTAACGATCGAGAAAGATCAGATAGCGGCGACAATATTCGTCGAAGGTGGACGGCGAAAAGTGATGCTGCCAGCCGTAGGCGACCATCGACAGGTAGCTGTCGACCGGATCTCTGACCGTCACGACGGAGCGCAGGTCGAAGGCTTCCCGCAGGATCTCGCGCAGGGTCGGCCGTTCGCCGATGCCGTCGCCGGTCAGGAAGTGACTGTGGCTGTGAT
>NZ_DAIPZB010000090.1:0-7021 GCF_036782435.1 Pinisolibacter sp.
GTGGCGAAGTCGGGCGGGCCCGACTTCGCTGGGCGGCATGGACTTCTGATCGAAGTCTCCGTCGGAAAATGTGGAAAGGGCGGCTTCGGCCGCCCTTTCTGTTTCATGACCGTCGGTCGCGGGTGGTGAAGTCGGACGCCCCGATCGTACGGGGCGGCATGTCCGCACCGAGCGCCGACGAACGCGATTGTCTTCGCGCGGTCACACGTATCTATTCGTCTGTGATCGAGCGCTCTTTCGGCGCTCCCCTCGTTTCGGAGCACCGAGATGACCCGCCTCGCCGCCGCCCTCCTCGCCCTCGGCCTCGCGGCTCTTCCCGCCCGTGCCAACGACTCGACCGCCGAAGTCGGTGTCGGCGGACTGACGCTGGTGAAGTCCGACGCCATCGTCATGCAGAGCGAAGACCTCTTCGTCTCGGAGAAGAAGATCACCGTCGACTACGTCTTCCTCAACACCTCGGGCGCCGACATCGAGACGCTGGTGGCGTTCCCGCTGCCGGACGTCGTCTACGAGCCGGAGATGCGCGTCCCCGACTTCCTCGAGGAATTGGATTTCCGCACCACCGTCGACGGCAGGCCGCTGAAGCTCGACATCGTCCAGCAGGCGGTGGTGAACGGTCGTGACGTCTCGGATCGGGTGAAGGCCGCCGGCTTCCGCCTCCTCGCCGACTGGGAGAGCTTCAATGCGGCGGTGGAGAAGAAGACGCCGGCCGAGCGCGAGGCGCTTCTCGCCGAAGGGCTGCTCCGCAACGACGGCGACGAGCAATATCCCTATTGGCTCGCCGGCTGGGTGACCAAGACCACCGTCACCCGCACCCAGGTCTTCCCGGCGGGACGGCCGATCCGGGTCTCCCATGCCTACACGCCGCTCGCCGGCGGCTCGGTAGGCTCGATCTTGAAGCCGAGCCTGCGCAAGGACCCGGCGCTGGCCAAGGAGATCGCGGCGTTGCGTGCCAAATACTGCATCGACGACGATTTCGTCCGCGGCTTCGACGCCACCCAGGGCAAGAACCCGGAGCTGTTGCGCCCGGAGATCTGGGTCTCCTACGTGCTCACCTCCGGCGCCAACTGGAAGGGCCCGATCGGTCGCTTCCGCCTCGTCGTCGACAAGGGCGACGTCAAGAACCTCGTGAGCTTCTGCGCCACCGGCGTGAAGAAGATCGCCCCGACCCGCTTCGAAGTGGTCTACGACGACTTCACCCCGAAACAGGATCTGAACGTCCTCATCGTCCGGCCGCCGCAGGCCTATTGATCGCGCGGTCGATGTCGCCGCCTCCCCGTCTCCACCTGCCCCACCATCGCCGACCCGCCGCGAGACGGTCGGGAGAGCCCGAATCTCGGGCGGAAGATGTTTGTAATTTCGCGATTGGACGAAATGCGTAAGTAGAATCGAAAGGACGAACGAGTAGCATTCGACCGAATACCGGAACGACCGGGAGTCCGGAGCGGCACGCGACGGAGAGGGTGGCGTCGTGCAGTTCTTCTATTGGAACAGCAGCTTCGAGATCGGTATCCCGCTCATCGATGCGCAGCATCGTCGGCTGGTGGATCTGATCAACGAACTGGCGACGGCCATAACCGACGGCGGGAAACTGCCGCGGATCGAAGCGCTGATCCGTGAACTCATGGATTACGCCGGGAAACACTTCGCCGACGAAGAAAAGCTGCTGGAGCGTGCGCCGCTCGCCGACGGTGAGAAGTCGCGCCATCGCGAGGCCCATCACGGGTTCGTCGAGAAGGTCGCTCGCATCGCCGAACGCGACGATCTGTTGCAGGCCGACGTCGCCGAGCAGGTGTTGGAGTTTCTCGTCACCTGGCTCGTTTCACACATTCTCGGCTCCGATCGTAAGATCGGTCTGGCGCTGAAGCACGACGAGCGAGGCGAGGCGCCCGCCCGCGCGATCGAGTCTTCCGAGATTCCGACCGTCGAACAGGTGTTGATCGCCGCCCTCGGCGAGACCGAGCGTCGCTTCCGCCTGATTTCCGACTACGCACCGGCGATGATCTGGGTCTGCGCCCCCGACGGCGTACGCGGCTACGTCAATCGCTCGTGGTGCGAATTCGTCGGTCTCGACGAGCGGCGGAGCCTCGATTGCGACTGGTTCGATTTCGTCCATCCCGACGATCGTGGCGCCTACCGCGAGCGCATCGGCGCCCTTCTCGCCGCGCCGCGCGCCGATGAGATCGAATACCGTCTGCGTCGCGGCGATGGTGGCTACGCCTGGGTTCTCGAGCGAATCCTGCCTCGCACCGACAGTTCCGGGAGCTTCATGGGACTGATCGCGTCGGCCGTCGACGTCACCGCCATCAAGCGATCGGAAGAAGTGCTCTCCCGTGCCAACCGCCGGTTGGAGGAAGAGGTCGCGCGCCGCACGGAGGAACTTGAGCGGTTGATGCTGACCGATCCGCTCACCGGCATCGGCAACCGCCGTCTGCTCGTCGAGCGGCTGGAAGCGGCGATCGAACGGGCCAGCCGCGAGGCGAACGCGCTCGCGGCGGTCTTCATCGATCTCGACCACTTCAAGCGGATCAACGACCTCTACGGCCATCCGATCGGCGACCGCGTGCTGATCCGCGTCGCCGGGTGCCTGCGTGCCAACCTGCGCGACACGGATGTCGTCGGCCGCTACGGCGGTGAGGAATTCGTGGTTCTGTTGGAAGGTCTGCAGCACGATGGCGCGCTGCGCCTCGCCGAGCGTCTGCGCGCCGCGGTCGGCCGGATCCGCCTGCGCGAGGTCGAAGTCCCCGTTTCGGCCAGCGCCGGGGTCGCCCTGTGGCGATCGGGTGAGAGCGCCGACGCCTTCCTGGCGCGCGCCGATCAGGCCCTCTATCGCGCCAAACAGGCCGGCCGCGACCGGTGCGTCATGGCCGACGGCGAGCTCGAAGCGGCGTGACGATCCCCCGGCGGCCGAGGCTCCGGCTCACCCCAGCGCCGCGTCGAGCGCGTCGGCCATCTCGTTGGCGGCCGCGAACACCCAGTCGAGCTTCGACACGGTGACCATGTCGGCACCGCGGGCGCGCAACAGATCGGCGAGCGCCGCCACCTTGCCCGCCGGCACGTGCAGCGTCAGCGGCTGCCCGGCGACCGGCGCGCCGAAGGGCGCCACCGCACCGAGATCGGCGGCGGAAGCGATCGCTCCGGCCGCATCGTCGAGCCGGGTGCGCACCTCGCGCGAGCGCCGGGCGCGGGCTTCCGACGACACCCGGTCGAGGATGGCGCGGGCCTGGGCGCGGGCGAGATCCGACCACTGGGCCGTCTTCGAGGCGACGAGATGGGCCTGGCTCTTCAGGATGACGCCGTCGGCGAGGATCTTGAGGTTGTTGGCCACCAGCGTCGAGCCGGTCGTGGTGATGTCGACGATCGCCTCCGCCGCCCCGGCCGCCGGCGCGCCCTCGGTCGCGCCGAGGCTCTCGACGTTGCGATAGTCGGCGATGCCGTGCTCGGCGAAGAAGCGGCGGGTGGTGTTGAGATACTTCGTCGCGATCCTCAGCTGATGGCCGTGGCGGGCGCGGAATTCCGCCGCCACGTCGCCGAGATCGGCCATGGTGACGACGTCGATCCACGCCTTCGGCACCGCGACCACCACGTCGGCGTAGCCGAAGCCGAGTTCGGTGACGAGATGCACGCGGCTCGACCAGTCGGCGATGTTCTCGTGCACGAGGTCGAGGCCGGTGACGCCGAAATGGACGTTGCCCGCCGCGATCTCTCGTGTGATCTCCGAGGCCGAGAGGAAGGCGATCTCGACGCCGTCGATGCCGCCGAGCCGGCCGCGATAGTTGCGCGCCCCGCCCGGCTGCAGCACCGGCAGACCGGCGCGCTCGAAGAAGGCGTTGGTGTTCTCCTGCAGGCGGCCCTTGGAAGGCACACCGATGATCAGTCCGTCGGTCATCCGCGCTCTCCCAGTTCCTGGCCGTAGCCGGTCAGCCCCAAGCGATCGAGCCACATCGAGAAGCCGCAGGCCGCGACCGGCCGCGGGCTGCCGAGCCGCTCGATCAGGCCGTCGTAGCGGCCGCCGCCGATCACCGGCTTGTCGCCACCGAGAAGACCGCGATCGGCGTCGCGCATCTCGAAGACGAAGCCGGTGTAGTAGTCGAGGTTGCGACCGAAGTCGGCGCGGAACACCGGCCGATCGAGTTCGATGCCGCAATCGCGGAAGGCGTCGTTGCGTCGCGCGAAGAGATCGATCGCCGCGGTCATGTCGATCTTCACTTGCGCCTGGAAGGCGTCGAGCGCGTCGACGGCATGTTCCGGCGAACAGGTGATGGCGAGATAGCGGGTCAGGATGTCGCCGGCCTCCGCCGTCATGCCGCCGTCGGCGGCCAGCGCGGCCCGCTCCAGGAACCGTTCGGCGATCTCGTGGGCCGAGCGTCCGCCGACCGTGGCGATCCCGGCGAGCCCGAGCAGGTCCTCGACGAGGTTGCGCGCCTCGTCGGGGCGCGAACCGGCCAGCGCCGAGAGAATGCCGGCGTGGCGCAGTGCCTCGGCGTCGCCTTCGCCGGAGGCGAGCCGGCGGATGGTGGCGAGGAGCCGCTCCGGCGTGCCGAAGAGGCCGCGCAGACGGCGGCGCAGCGGCTGGGCGAGGCCGAGCCCGTCGAGGAGGGCGAGAAAAAGCCCCTCGTCGCCGATCTTCACCTGCGGCGCGTCGACGGCGAAGAGGTTCGCCGCCTCGTGCGCCAGCGCCAACACGTCGGCGTCGGCGGCGGCGCGATCGTCGTTGCCGAAGAGTTCGATGCCGGCCTGGAGGAACTCGGCGCTCTCGCCGGTCCGTTGACGGAACACCGGGCCGAAATAGCCGAGCGCCGCTTCGCGGCCGGCCTCGCCGTGCTCCAGATAGTGGCGGCAGATCGGGATGGTGAAGTCGGGGCGCAGGCACAGTTCCCGGCCCTCGACGTCCTGGGTCAGGAACAGCCGGCGGCGGATGTCCTCGCCGGCGGTGTCGAGGAAGAGATCGGCGGGCAACAGGATCGCCGGCTCGACCATCTCGGCTTCGACCTCGCGCTGGAACAGCGCGACGAGTTCGGCGGTCGGATCGAAGGCGGAGAGCTCCTCGCCATCGTGGCCCCGCCCCTCCAGAATGTCGTCTAGAGCCTCTAATGAGTAGATGCCCTCTTGCTCTAGCCGTTCGAGCATTTCCTGCGACGCTGCATCGACGTTCTGTTCTGTCGACAGGCGCGAGGATTCGTCGAGAGTTTGAGAAAGGGTTTCCGGTGTGAAGATGCCGGCCTTGGCCAACACCTCAAGCATTTCGGCCTCTCGGGCCTTCTTCGAGTTCGGCGCCATGGGGTCACTCCCGTGCGAGGCGTCGTGAAAGGGTGTCGTTCAATCGGCGGACGGCTTGCGGATCGTGCCGCCGTGGCCGGTCCAGATCTCGGCGACCGTCGCCACCATCTCGGCGACGGCGACCTCGACCTGCGCGGGGCGCGCCGCCTTCCATTCGGCGTTGGACTTGATCGCTTCGGCGGCCTTGGCGCCTTCGATCAGGTCCTTGATCTGGACGACGCCGGCCTCGCGCTCGTTCGAGCCCTGGATGATCACGCAAGGCGACTTGCGGCGGTCGGCGTATTTCATCTGCGCCTTCATGCCCGACGAGCCGAGATAGCACTCGGAGCGGATCCCGGCGTCGCGCAACTGCTTGGTCAGCGCCAGATAGGCGCCGACCTGATCGCGGTCCATCACCAGCACCACCACCGGGCCGAGGTCTTCGGACGCCGTGAGGATCGGGCTCTTGACCGCCTTCAGCGCCGTCATCAGCCGCGACACGCCGATCGAAAAGCCGGTCGCCGGCGCCGGTTCGGAGAGGAAGCGCGACACCAGCCCGTCGTAGCGCCCGCCGCCGCCGACCGAGCCGAAGCGGACGATCTCGCCCTTGTCGTTCGGCACCTCGAAGGTGAGTTCTACTTCGTAAACAGGGCCGGTGTAGTACTCGAGTCCACGGACCACCGATGGGTCGATGCGAATTCGATCAAAATCGTAGCCCGCTGTACACCATAGAGAAGCCATTTCTCTTAACTCGGATATACCCGTTACGCCAACCGGGCTTACGCCGACGCCAAACTGCCAATCATCGAGAAATGTGTTCCAGTAGTCGATCGCGGATTCGTCGGGATTCGGAAGTAATTTGAATCCGAAGTACATCCCAACACGTGCGATCTGTTCGTCATTGAGCCCCGCACCGGGCGTGAAGTCGCCGGACTGGTCGAGCCGCCCCTTGCCGAGCAGGTCGCGCACGCCCTCCGAGCCTACCTTGTCGAGCTTGTCGATGGCGCGCAGCACGGTCAGGCGCTTGTGGCCGTTCTCCTCGCCGGAAAGGCCGATCGCCTCCATGACGCCGTCGAGGACCTTGCGGTTGTTGACCTTGACCACGTACTGGCCACGGGCGAGCCCCACCGCCTCCATGGCGTCGGCCATCATCATGCAGATCTCGGCGTCGGCCGCGACCGAGGCCGCACCGACCGTGTCGGCGTCGAACTGCATGAACTGGCGGAAGCGGCCCGGACCCGGCTTCTCGTTGCGGAACACCCAGCCGACCCGGTAGCTGCGATAGGGCTTGGGAACTTGCGTCCAGTTCTCGGCGGCGTAGCGGGCGAGCGGCGCGGTCAGGTCGTAGCGCAAGCTCAGCCACTGCTCGTCGTCGTCCTGGACCGAGAAGACGCCCTCGTTCGGTCGGTCCTGATCCGGCAGGAATTTTCCCAGCGCGTCGGTGTATTCGACGAGCGGCGTCTCCACCGCCTCGAAGCCGTAGAGCTCGTAGATCTCGCGGATCTTGCCGAGCATCGCCTCGGTCGCCTTGACCTCGGCCGGACCGCGATCGACGAAGCCGCGCGGCACCCGCGCTTTCAGTTTCGTCTCGTTCGCCATCGATCCACCCGCTTTTCGAACACCAACACGAAAACCCGCGCGGTCGCGCGGGGTCGCGAGGTTCCTAGACCGGATCGCCGCGCCGGACAAGCGCCGCGCCGGCCGGTGCAGGGCAATCGCTCGAAACGTTCGGGGATTCCGGCATGGGCGTTGCCGTGATTCA
>NZ_DAIPZB010000091.1:0-6854 GCF_036782435.1 Pinisolibacter sp.
CTCCCTCATACCATCGGCCATTGAAAATGACCGATGGTATTCCTGACGCGAATTTTTCATGCCTCCGACGCAAATGAGAAATTCGCGTGGCTTCGAAGGCCGGATGCGTCGGCACCTCCGCCTTCGGTATCACTTCTTGAGGAGGTCGCGGATCTCCTCGAGCAGCACCTCCTGGCGCGGCGGCTCGGCCGGAGCGGCCGGGGCGGCGGCCTCCTGGCGCTTCAGGCGGTTCATCCCCTTGACCACCAGGAAGAGGACGAAGGCGATGATGAGGAAGTTCAGGGTCACGGTCAGGAACTGGCCGTAGCCGAGCGTCGCGCCGACTTCCTTGGCCTTGGCGTAGGTCGCCGGGGCCGAGGCGTCGCCGAGGAGCGACTTGAGCAGCACGAACTTGTTGGAGAAGTCGAGGCCGCCGGTGATGGCGCCGATGATCGGCATGATCACGTCGCCGACCATGCTGTCGACGATCTTGCCGAACGCGCCGCCGATGATCACACCGATGGCGAGATCGACGACATTGCCCTTGAGCGCGAATTCCTTGAATTCTTTCAGCATCGTCCTGGTCCCCCGTTTCCGACCCGCTCGAGAGTCGTCATGACGTCACGCCATCCGCATCGCAATCGCTTCGATCTCTGGGAACGGATCGATTTTCCGAATTTCTGTCACGAAGTCGCGCGCTCGACAACGAAAAGCAGCGGGGCGACCACGGAGGGGACGGTCGACCGCCGGCACGGTGGACAGCGGCGCGCACATGTGGTCGATTGACCGGAATTCGTTCGTGCCGGCACGGGTTTGCCTGAAGAGAAGGCCGCCGAACCATGCTCCAAGGCTGGGTCGTCCTCGCAGTCGCCGTCGTCTACATCGGTCTCCTGTTCGGCATCGCCCACTGGGGTGATCGAAACTCGAATCGTTCCTCCCCGATCTCCGGCCGGCCGGTGATCTACGCGCTGTCGCTCGGGGTCTATTGCACGTCGTGGACGTTCTTCGGCTCCGTCGGCCTCGCCGCCAACAAGGGGCTCGACTTCCTGACCATCTACGTCGGGCCGATCGTGCTCTACACGCTCGGATTTCCGATCCTCAAACGGGTGGTCAAGCTCGCCAAGGCGGAGCGCATCACCTCGATCGCCGACTTCATCGCGGCGCGCTACGG
The DNA here is from genome assembly GCF_036782435.1 of Pinisolibacter sp. Lineage (NCBI taxonomy): Bacteria > Pseudomonadati > Pseudomonadota > Alphaproteobacteria > Hyphomicrobiales > Ancalomicrobiaceae > Pinisolibacter > Pinisolibacter sp. Next base: position 1,151 of record NZ_DAIPZB010000091.1, read on the forward strand.
CAAGAACCAGACCCTGGCGGCGGTCGTCACCGTCATCGCCTTCATCGGCATCGTGCCCTACATCGCCTTGCAGTTGAAAGCGGTCAGCCAGTCGGTGGAGACGCTGCTCGCCCGCATCGATTTCGGGCTGATGCCGGGCGTGCCGGCGCCGTTCCATCCCGACGTGCCGCTGACGGTGGCGCTGTCGATGGCGGTCTTCGCCGTTCTCTTCGGCACCCGCCACATCGACGCCACCGAACACCAGTCCGGCCTGATGCTGGCGGTGGCGACGGAATCGGTGGTGAAGCTGGTGGCGCTCACCGCGGTCGGCGTCTACGCGCTCTTCGTGCTCTTCGAAGGCCCGCACGACCTCTACACCGCGGCGACCTCCAATCCACTCGGCGTCGACATGTTCACGCGCGGCCTGTCGGGCGGCAACTGGATCGTGATGTCGCTCTTGTCGTTCTTCGCCATCCTGCTCCTGCCGCGGATGTTCCACGTCGGGGTGGTGGAGAACCACACGAGTTCGGAGCTGACCGCGGCGCGTTGGATGTTCCCGGCCTATCTCGTCGCCATCAACCTCTTCGTCGTGCCGATCGCCATGGCGGGTCTGGTGCGCTACGGCACCGCGATCGACGCCGACACCTACGTGCTGCGTCTGCCGCTCGACGCGGGAGCGCAGGCGATGACCCTGGTCGCCTTCATCGGCGGCCTGTCGGCGGCGACCGCCATGGTCATCGTCGCGGCGCTCGCCCTGGCGGTCATGGTCTGCAACGAGTTGGTGGTGCCGGTCCTGGTCAGGCGCAGCCTGCAGTTCGAAGACGACGGCCCCGACATGGTGCGGGTGCTGCTGACCCTGCGCCGGGTGGCGATCTTCGTCATCATGCTGCTCGCCTACGCCTATCACCGGGCGGTGGCCGACGTCTCGGCGCTGTCGGAGATCGGCCTCCTCGCCTTCGCGGCGATCGCCCAGTTCGCACCCGCCTTCTTCGGCGGCCTGATCTGGCGGCGCGGCACGGCGCGCGGCGCCATCGCCGGGCTCCTCGCCGGCTTCGCGCTGTGGATCTACACGCTGGCGATGCCGACCTTCATCGAGGCCGGATACGGCTCCTCGAACCTGCTGCTGCAGGGTCCCTTCGGGATCTGGCTGCTCAGGCCACAGGCGCTGTTCTCGCTCGCCTTCGATCCGCTCGCCCACGGCGTGTTCTGGAGCCTGCTGGTCAACACCGCGGTCTTCGTCACGGTGTCGCTGACGCGCGCGCCCGAGCCGATCGAGCGGTTGCAGGCCAACGTCTTCGTGCCGTCGGACTTCACGCCGACCCCGGCGCTCCGGCGCTGGCGCACCGCGGTCACCGTCGACGACCTGATCTCCACCGTCGCGCGCTACCTCGGCGAGGAGCGCACCACCCGCGCCTTCGCCGACTATGGCCGGACGCATTCGGTGGCGATGATCGGTGACCGGCAGGCGGATCTGCACACGCTGCGCTTCGCCGAACAGTTGCTAGCCTCGGCGATCGGCGCGGCGTCGTCACGCCTCGTCCTGTCGCTGCTGGTCAAACGGCGCGACCCGTCGACCAAGGCGGCGGTGAAGCTGCTCGACGACGCCTCCGCCGCCATCCAGTACAACCGCGACCTCCTCCAGATCGCGCTCGATCAGGTCGGCCAGGGCATCTCGGTGTTCGACCGCGAGCTCGGGCTCATCTGCTGGAACCGCCAGTTCCGCCAGATCCTCGACCTGTCGCCGGAGTTCGCCCAGGTCGGCGTGTCGTTGCAGACGATCATCCGCGACCGGGCCGAGCGCGGCGAATTCGGCCCCGGCAATCCGGAGCGGATCATCAAGGACCGCATCGATCGACTTGTCCGGCGGATGGAGACCTATCACGAGCGGCTCGCCTCGACCGACGCGGTGATCGAAGTCCGCACCGCGCCGATGCCGGACGGCGGCATCGTCACCACCTGGACCGACATCACCGAACGCGTCACCTCGGCCGAGGCGCTGGCGCGGGCCAACGAGACGCTGGAACGGCGGGTGCGCGAGCGCACCGAGGAGCTGACCCGGCTCAACGCCGAACTGTCGCGCGCCAAGGCGGAGGCCGACGACGCCAACATCGGCAAGACCAAGTTCCTCGCCGCCGCCGGCCACGACATCCTGCAACCGCTCAACGCGGCGCGGCTCTACGCCACATCCCTGGTGGAAAAGACCGTCCAGACGCCGCTCGAGACCCATGCGATCAACATCGACCAATCGCTCGACGCGGTCGAGGAGATCCTCGGGGCGCTGCTCGACATCTCCCGCCTCGACACCGGGGCGCTCAAACCGGAATTCTCGGTCTTCCGCATCGACGACATCCTGAAGCAGTTGAAAGTCGAATTCGGCCCGATCGCCGAGGCGCGCGAGCTCGAGTTCACCGTCCTGGCGTCGAGCCTGTGGGTGCGCTCCGACCGCCGCCTGTTGCGCCGTCTCGTGCAGAACCTCGTCTCCAACGCCATCAAGTACACGCCCGAGGGGCGGGTGCTGGTCGGGGTGAGGCGGCGGCGCGGGCGGCTGACGGTCGAGGTGCTCGATACCGGTCTCGGCATTCCGCTCGCCAAGCAGCGGGTGATCTTCCAGGAGTTCCAGCGGCTCGACCAGGGCGCCAAGATCGCCCGCGGCCTCGGCCTCGGCCTGTCGATCGTCGAACGCATCGGCCGGGTGCTCGGCCATCCGATCGATCTCCAGTCGCAGCCGGGCAAGGGCTCGCGCTTCTTCGTCGACGTGCCGACGGCGGCGGCGATGCCGAACGTGCTGCCGGACGTCGGCGCGCCGCGGCTGTCGTCGACCCGCTTCGACGGCATGACGGCGCTGTGCCTCGACAACGAGGAGAAGATCCTCGACGGCATGGAGGCGCTGCTGGTCGGCTGGGGCATCCACGTGGTCAAGGCGCGCGACCAGAAGGAGGCCTCGGCGGCCTTGTCGGAACTGGTCAAGGAGCGCGGCCGCGGCCCCGACATCCTGCTCGTCGACTATCACCTCGACGACGGCACCGGCATCGACGCGGTGGTGCAGCTGCGCTGGCGCTTCGGCGCCGACCTGCCGGCGGCGCTGATCACCGCCGACCGCACCCCCGCCGTGCGCGAGGAGGCGGGCGAGAAGTCGATCTCGGTGCTCAACAAGCCGGTGAAGCCGGCGGCGCTGAGGGCCGTGCTGGCGCAATGGCGGGCGGCGAAGGCGGCGGCGGCGGAGTGAGGGAGGAGCGCGCGCGGGTGCGACGAGCGTGTGCGAATTGCACCGGCCGAGCCGGCCTGGACTCCTCGTGCCCCCCCGCCTGCGGACCGCCTGACCCGAATCCGATCGGACCGGAAGCCGTCATCCCCGGCCGGAGCCGCCGAAGGCGGTGGAGGGGAAGGGGATCCATTCGCCTTTCGACGCGTCGAGAGGCACATGGATCCCCTTCCCTCGCTTCGCTCGCCGGGGATGACGGCCGAGTTCGCGGTGGCGGAATCGATCCGTTCGGCGCTCGGCCGACATCGGCACGGGTCCCGAAACGCGAAAACGGCGGAGCCTTCGCCCCGCCGTTCGCGAATTCACCGAAATCGTCGCGGCCTCACACCCCGACCGACTGCCACTGCCCGGCTTCGATCTTGGAGGCGGCGATGACCGCCTGGGTGCGGCTCTCGACGCCGAGCTTCTGCAGGATCGCCGAGACGTGGGCCTTAACCGTCGCTTCGGAGACGCCGAGCTCGTAGGCGATCTGCTTGTTGAGCAGGCCCTCCGACAGCATCATCAGGACGCGCACCTGCTGCGGCGTCAGCGTCGACAGGCGCTGCACCAGCTTCGCCGTCTCGTCGGCGGGAACGGCGGAGAGGTCGACGTCGGGCGGGGTCCACACCTCGCCGTCCATCACCGCGGAGAGCGCCTCGCGGATCGAGTCGGTGCCGAGCGACTTCGGCACGAAACCGGCGGCGCCGAATTCCATGCAGCGGCGGATGGTGGCCGGGTCCTCGTTGGCCGAGACCACCACCACCGGCACCGCCGGGTACTGGGCGCGCAGGTACATCAGGCCGGAATAGCCGCGAACCCCCGGCATGTTCAGATCGAGCAGGACGAGGTCGACCTCCTCGCCCTCTTCGAGAATGGCGGTGACGGCTTCGAGTGATCCGGCTTCCGAGATCGCCACACCGTCGAACATGCCTTCGAGCGTCTGCCGAAGCGCTCCACGGAACAGCGGATGATCGTCCGCGATCACGAACCGATATGCCGGATTGGTCGCCAACCGTAGTCCTCCCCCTGGGTCGCCGCGGCAACGAACGTCACGCGAACTCTTCCTCCGGAGACGATCCCGGGGACCTCGGTTCGGCGACGGCGAACGAGCGTGGGCCGAGCGCCCCCGCTCGTCCCCGGGCGACCACACGTCGCACGTCGGAGGAATTATCGATGTCCCAGAGGCTTCACGCAAGGGTCATACGCGCTCGGCGATCGGAACGATCTCGCCCGAAGACGCGAATTCGGGCCGCGAGGCGGGAGGATCTTCCACGATCTACGGATTCCCGCCGTGTTCGTTCCGGGATGCGGCTCTGCGCAGCGACGGCTTTTCTCCGGCGCGCCAGCCGCTAAGGTCGCGTTTCCGCTCGCGACACCGCCCGATGGCCGACAAATCGGCGTTTCGATCGAGGTGGACGAGCAGCATTCGTCTCGATCGCGCCACCAGGAGGCCGTCCGCGTCATGCGCCATCAGCTCTTTCCCGAGATCGAACCCCACCGTTCCGGCCGTCTGAAGGTCTCCGATCTGCACGAGATCCACTGGGAGGAGTGCGGCAATCCGAAGGGCAAGCCGGTCGTCTGCCTGCACGGCGGTCCGGGCGGCGGGGCGACGCCGACGATGCGGCGCCTGCACGATCCCGACGCCTATCGCATCGTGCTCTTCGATCAGCGCGGCTGCGGCCGCTCGACGCCACACGCCGAACTCGCCGAGAACACCACCTGGGACCTCGTCGCCGACATCGAGCGGCTCCGCGATCATCTCGGGATCGAGCGCTGGCAGGTCTACGGCGGCTCGTGGGGCTCGACGCTGGCGCTCGCCTATGCCGAGACCCATCCGCAGCGGGTGAGCGAACTGGTGCTGCGCGGCATCTTCATGCTGAGGCGCAAGGAACTCGAGTGGTTCTATCAGGAGGGCGCGAGCCTGATCTTCCCCGACCTCTTCGACGCCTATCGCGATTTCATCCCGGAGGCCGAACGCGGCGACCTGATCGCCGCCTATCACCGGCGGCTGACCGGCGACGATCCGATCGAGCGGCTGGAGGCGGCCAAGCGCTGGAGCGTGTGGGAGGGCTCGACCCTGTCGCTGCTGCCCGATCCGGCGCGGGTCGCGGCCTTCGGCGACGCCCACTACGCCCTCGCCTTCGCCCGCATCGAATGCCACTACTTCGTCCATTCCGGCTGGTTCGAGCCGGAGGACCAGTTGCTGAGGAACGCCTACCGTCTGCGCGACATCCCGGCGGTGATCGTCCACGGGCGCTACGACATGTGCACGCCGATGATGAACGCCTGGGACCTCAAGAAGGTGTGGCCGGAGGCGGATCTGAGAATCGTCGACGACGGCGGTCATGCGGTGACCGAGCCGGGCCTCGTCCACGAGATGATCGCGGCGACGGAGCGTTTCAAGCATCGTCCGGCGTGAGAGCGGCGGTCTCATACCGAGTTCACGAAATTCGGACTCGTCCGAATTTCGTGAGTTGCGGCCTG
>NZ_DAIPZB010000092.1:0-6825 GCF_036782435.1 Pinisolibacter sp.
TTGAGTGAATCACGTCAGTAGACGGTCGTCGAGGGCTATCCGCGCACAGGTCTCCGTTATACCATCGGCCATTGAAAATGACCGATGGTATTCCTGACGCGATTTTCTCATGCCTCTGACGAAAATGAGAAATTCGCGTGTATTCGAAGGCCGGGTGCGTCAGCACCTTCGGCCTTTGGTATTAGTCTGGAGAAGACCGATTCGGGATCGCTCGAGGAGACGTCGTTGGTCCGCATCCTCCATACCGCCGATTGGCATCTCGGTCAGACGCTCATGGGCTGGAGCCGTGAGCACGAGCACGAGCGCGCGCTCGCCGCTCTCGTCGAGATCGCGGTGGCGCAGGAGATCGACGCGCTGATCGTCGCCGGCGACGTCTTCGACACGCAGAACCCGTCACCGCGGGCCGAGCGCCTGCTCTACGACACGCTGGTGGCGCTGCGCCGGCGCATCCCGCATCTGACGATGATCGTCACCGCCGGCAATCACGATCCCGCCGGCCGGCTCGAAGCACCGCGACCGGTGCTCTCCGCCCTCGGCATCCATGCGGTCGGCACGGTGGCGCGCACCGCGGAGGGCATCGACCTCGATCGCCATCTCGTCCCCCTCCCCGATCGCGCCGGAGCCGTCGGCGCGCACGTGTTGGTGCTGCCCTACCTCGGACCGGCGTCGCTGCCGCCGATCGATCGCCGCTCGGAGGAGCCGGGATCGCCGGTGGTCCGCGCCGTCCGCAGCTTCCACGACGCGGCGATCGCGGCGGCACGGACGCGCATCGGCGCCGCGTCGTTGGTCGTCACCGGTCACCTCGCCGTCGGCGGCGCGAAGGAATCGGAAGGGGCGGAGCGACGCATCCTGATCGGCGGCGAACACGCCGTTCCGGCCGATCTCTATCCCGCCGATCTCGCCTATGTGGCCCTCGGCCATCTCCACCGGCCGCAGGCGATGGGGCGCGAGACGCTGCGCTACGCCGGCTCGCTCTTCCCTCTGTCGGCGACCGAGCGCGACTACGACCACGGCGTGTCGCTGGTGACGATCGAGGGCGGTTCGACGTCGGTCGAGCATCTCGCGCTGCCGCGGCCGGTGCGATTCCTGCGGCTTCCCGAGCGCGGCACGCTGGCGCCGGAGGAGATCGAAGCCGCCTTCGCCGGGCTCGATCTCCCGCCCGATTTGGCCGTGGAGGAGCGGCCGTGGATCCAACTGGCGCTCCGCCTCGACCTGCCGACCCCCGGCCTCAAGGCAGAGCTGGATCGCGTCGCCGAGGCTTTCCCGATCCGCCTCGTCGGGCATACGATCGAAAGGCCGGAAAGCGATCCGGCAACCGCATCCGTCGAGGCCGACGCCTTCGTCGATCTCGCCGAGCGCGACCCGGAGGAGCTCTTCCGCCTCGCCTTCGCCCGCCGCCACGGCGGCGGTCCGGAGGCCGTGCATCTCGACGCGTTCGCCGAGATCCGAGAGGAGGTGTGAGCGGATGCGCATCCTCGCCGTGCGCGGCCAGAACCTCGCCAGTCTCGCCGAACCTTTCGCCATCGACCTGCGGGCGGAACCGCTGGCCGGCGCCGGCCTCTTCGCCATCACCGGCGAAACCGGGGCGGGCAAATCGACCCTGCTCGACGCCATCTGCCTGGCGCTCTACGGCCGTTTCCCCCGCGTCGCCTCGCTCGGCGCCGACGAGACCATTCCCGACGTCGCCGAGGGCGATGCGCTGAAGGCGCGGGATTCCCGCTCGATCCTCCGGCGCGGTGCGGCGAGCGGCTGGGCCGAGGTCGATTTCGTCGGGGTCGACGGCAACGCCTACCGCGCGCAATGGTCGGCCTATCGCGCCCGCAACAAGCCGGGCGGCCGCCTGCAACCCGCGGCCCGCAAGATCGATCGTCTCGGCCCCGACGGCGAACCGTCGGAGACGATCGCCGACAAGATCGGCACCGCCGACGCCCGTATCGTCGACCTGACCGACCTCACCTTCGAACAGTTCCGCCGCACCGTCCTCCTCGCCCAGGGCGATTTCGACGCCTTCCTGCGCGCCGACGACAACGAACGCGCCGACCTTCTGGAAAAGATCACCGGCACCGAGATCTACGCCCGCCTCTCCGCCCGCGCCTTCGAGAAGGCCCGCGAGGCGCGCGAGGCGGTGGCGCTCTTGGAGGCCCGGCGCCGCGAGATCGGCCTCCTCGACGCGGCGACGCGGAGCGAGCGAACCGCCCATCGCGCCGGCCTCGCCGAACGTCTCGGCGAGGCGCGTGAGCGCAGCGATGCGGCACGCGCCGGTCTCGCCGCCCACGATCGCATCGCCGGAGCCGAGACCCGTCTGGCGGCGGCGGAAGCCGAATGCGCCGCCGCGGAGGCGGATCGCGCGTCGGCGACCGAGGCGCGCGAGCGCATCGACCGCATCGCCCGGGCGCGGGGCCTTACGCCGGCCTTCACCCTTCTCGACGACGCCGAGAAGGACGAAGCCGCCGCGGTTGCGGCGCTGGCCGAGGTCGAGGCTCAACTCGCCGAAGCGACCCCGACGTTCGAGCGTGCCCGCGAAGCCCGCGACACGGCCACGGGTGCGCTCGCCTCCGTCGACGCCCGCATCGCCGACCTCGCTCCCGAGTGGGATGCGGCGGCCAAACTCGACGTGCGGATCGAAGAGGCGCGTCGCGAGGCGGAAGCCGCCGAAACGCCCCGGCGGGCGGCGCTCGAGGCGCGCGACGGCGAACGCGCGCGATTGGAAGAGATGGATGCGCGGCGCCTGGCGCTCGCCACCGAGATCGGTCGGCTCGAGCACGAACTCGCCCGGCTCGCACCGCTGGCGCCGTTGGCCGAGCGTTGGGACGACGTCGAGGCGCGGCTCGCCGACCGCATCGCCACGGCGCGCGAAATCGCCGTCGCCGCGGCGCGCCGAGAGGTCGCCGAGACGAAACTCGCCGGTCTCGCCACGCGCCGGGCCGAACACGACCGCATCGAAAGCGAGAACGCCACGCGACGGGCCGACATCGAGGCGCGTCTCGGCGAACGTCGAGCGGCCCTGGCCGCGATCGCCGAGGCCGAAACCCGCCTTCGCGACGACGCTCTCCTCGCCCTGCGCGGCGAGGTCGCCGCACTCCTTCCCACCGCCGCCGTGCGCCGCGACGCGATCGGCGACGGCGAAACCGCCACATCGGAGGTGGCGGAGACCGCCGCCGAAGCCGACGCGACCGAGACCCGCCGAGGCGAGGTCGAGAACCTTCGCGCCGGCTTGCGAGCCCGGCGCGAAGGTCTGGCGACGGCGGCGGAACTGGCCGACGCGGTCGTCTCGGCCGAGGCGCTCGGCCTCCGCGCCCGGCTCGTCGAGGGCGAACCCTGCCCGGTCTGCGGCGCGCGCGACCACCCGGTCGCGGTCGATCCCACCCTCCTGGCGGCGCTCGAAAAGGTGCGCAGCGAACGCGCCGCCGTCGAGGCGGAGATCGCCGCCTGCGACCGCCTCGCGGCCGACCTCGACGGCGCGCTCGCCGCCGTGAAGGCCCGCCGTCGCGACGCCGAACGACGCGCCGCCATCGCCGCGACCCGACGCGGCGAGGCCGAAGCGACCCTCGCCGAGGCCCTGGCGCGGCTCGCCGCGTCCGTAGCCGCCCTCGCCCTCCCCTTCGCTCTCGAAGCGGCGGCCGAAGATCCCACCGCGGCCCTCGGCGGTCTCGCCGACGAGGTGACGACGGCGCGGGCCGAGACCGGTCGGGCGCTCGCGGCGGCCGACCGGCTGCGCGGCGAGATCGAGGCGCTGCGCCGCGATCTCGAACGGATCGACGCAGAGCGTGAGGCGCGGCGCACCGCGCGCCGCGACGACGAAGCCGACGAGGCGGCGGCGCGCGGCGAGGCGACGGCGGCGGCCGAGACCGAAGCCGGCGCCCGCCGAAGGCTCGCCGATCTCGATGTGCGGCTCACCCCCCTGCTCGCCGGTCTCGGGATAGGCCCCGACGACCTCGATCGCGACGAACAGGCGCTGGTCGACCACATCGCCCGCGGCGTCGACGATCACCGCAGCAAGGCGGCGGCGGTGGCGCGGGCCGCCGACGAGGGAAAGGACCTCGAAAGGGCCCGTCTCGCCGCCCGCGAGGTGTCGATCCGCGCCGAAGAAGCGTTGATCGGCGCCGAAGTGACCCTCGCCGGCCGGCTGGAGGCGGTGGCGCGGCTGGAGGCGGAGCGCGCCGGCCTGCTCGGCGGCATGGCGACGGCGGCCCATCGCGCGGCCGCCGCCGACGCGCGCGCGGACGCGGCGGCGGCGCTCGAGGCGGCCCAACGCCGGCTCACGACGGCGCGCACCGCCCACGAGAGCGCATTGACCCTGCACGGCGAACGCCACGCCGCGCTGATCGAGGCCCTGGATGCGGTCCGCAATCGCGCCCACGGACGCGGCCGGGCGCTGGCCGCTGCCGATCTCGGGCTCGACGAAGCGCGGGCCCTGCTGGCGATCCCCGACGAACGCGTCGAAGCGCTGCGCGCCGAAGTCGCCGCCATCGATCGGCGGGCGACACGGGCGCATGCGGCGCTGGGCGAACGGCGGCGCGACCTCGACGCGGCCCTCGCCGGCGGTCGGCCGAAGAGCGAGCCCGCCGCCCTCGAGGAGGCGCTCGCCGCGGCCCGTGCCGAGACCGAAGCGCTCAACCGAGAGATCGGCGCTCTCGATCAGATGCTCGCCGCCGACGATGCGGCACGGGCGGCGGCCGAAGGGCTCGATCGCGAGATCGAACGCGCCGCCGCGCGACGCGACGTGCTCGGCGCCGTCGACGAGGCGATCGGCTCGCGCGACGGCGACAAGTTCCGCCGCTTCGCCCAGGGCATCACCCTGGACCGACTGACCGAACTCGCCAATCGCCATCTCGCCAGCCTCAATCCGCGTTACCGGCTGGCGCGGGCGGAGGGGCTGGGCCTGACCATCGTCGACCGCGACATGGGCGACGAGGTCCGCTCCACCCGATCGCTGTCGGGCGGCGAGCGGTTCCTCGCGTCGCTGGCGCTGGCGCTGGCGCTCTCCGGGCTCGAAGGGCGGCGGTCCTTCGTCGACACGCTGTTCGTCGACGAGGGCTTCGGCTCGCTCGACGCCGCCACCCTCGACGTCGCCATCGACGCGCTCGAAGGCCTGCAGAGCGAAGGCCGCAAGGTCGGCGTCATCTCCCACGTCGCCGCCATGCACGACCGCATCCCGGTCCAGATCCGCGTCGAAAAGGCCGGCGCCGGCCGCTCACGTGTCCAGGTGGTCGGGGCGGCGTGACACCTTATGCGGATCAGAGTTGTCTGCCGACGACGCTCGGGACGAAAGGGTAGCGAGCACGTGATCGCCGAAACACGTCAGTGGCGGCGCTCCGGTGTATCCGTTTCGACGGCTGCGGTGACCGGACCCGACTTGATCCAGGGCAAACCTCGCGCGGCATTCGCGCCACCTTCGTCATCCAGCGCGCGAAGCTCGATCTGCAGGTCGGTGATCCGACTGAGAAGCCGATCGATTTCCTTGTCCTTGGCGTCGATGACCCGATTCTGTGCGTCGATGACCTGGTGAAGCTCCTTTACGAGCCCTTCGATCAAGTCCCGAATCTTCGACCGTTCCGCATGAAAATGCTCCTGGAAGGATCCGGGTTCCGGGATGTCGCGGCCGAGCCGCCGCATTTCGGCGCACCATTCGATGGTCGCTTTGAGCGCATCGGTGACGGCCTCCTCGGGGGTGGCACCGTCCCCCATACAACCGTAGAGATCGGGAACCTGGGCGACGAAACCGCCGCCGTCTTCCTCGGACAGAGCCGAGACGACGATCGGATAGAAGCTCTCCTTCATCGATCTGTCCCCTTCTCTTTCAGTCGATCGCGCGACGCTCCGACACCGGAGACCTTGCTCTCCTCTGCCGAGTGAGCATCCGCGAGACTTACCAACTTCTTAATATAGACCGGTTTGATAGGGCGAGCATGAGGTATGGGCAAGCCCCCCTCGGCGTGAGGGCTAGGGGTCATGGATTCGAACCGCATCCAGAGCCGGGTCGCAGCGAGGAGCACGGCTGCGAGGTAGTTCGCCGCGAGTTTCTCGTAGCGGGTGGCCACACGCCGGAAGTGCTTTAATTTACAGAAGAACCGCTCGACGAGGTTGCGCTTTCGGTAGAGTTCGCGGTCGACGGATCGCTGCACGCGGCGATCCGAACAGGTCGGGATGTGCGCGGTCCCGCCGAGCGCGGCGACCAGTTCGAGGATGGCTCTGGCGTCGTATCCACGGTCGGCGACGACATCGCCTGCTCTTCGGCCATCGAAGAGGAGGGGAACGGCGGCTTTGTCGGGAGACAGAACGATGCGCACCGGGAGCCTTCGCGCGTCCACCAAGGCGTTGATCTTGGTGCTCAATCCTCCACGAGAACGGCCGATGGCGTGATCCGGGCCCCCCTTTTTCCTCCGGCAGCATGCTGATGGGCTCGGATGATCGAACTGTCGACGAATTCGAGCGATTCCGGCGATCCGGCCGCCAGAGCCTCGAACACGCCGATCCAGATCCCCGCTTTGGCCCATCGGTTGAAGCGGTTGTAGACCGTCGTGTAGGGGCCGTAACGTTCCGGAAGATCGCGCCACGGCACGCCGGTCCGCAACACGAAGAAGATGCCGTTCAGCACCTTCCGGTCATCCAATCGCGGACGACCGTTCTTCTTGCCCTCGGCTCCAGGAAGCAGGGGAGTGACGATCGCCCATTCCTCGTCCGTCAGATCGAAGCGCGCCATCGAACGCCTCCTTTCGGAAGCCTCGAATCAGCCCTCGCAACGCAAGACAAGAGGTTCGGGTACAGAACCACGGCCCTGAACTCGGGTTAACGGGGGTTCCCCCGGCCTTGGGGATCTGATTC
>NZ_DAIPZB010000093.1:0-6751 GCF_036782435.1 Pinisolibacter sp.
GTGGCAATCTCCTCAGGCGAAACGCTCATCCGTGATTTTCAAAACGGACTCTCAGCTCTTGGGCACGTCGCGGGTGAGAGCGGTGAGCGAGCCCATACGGTCGCCGGGCAGCTTCATGGTGGTGCAGGAGCCCTTGGGCACCAGCTTCCAGGCGTTGCCCTGGTAATCGACGCGCGAGGTGCCGGCGCAGGTGGTGCCGGCGCCGGCGGCGCAGTCGTTGGCACCCTTCAGCGCGACGCCGAAGCACTTCTCCTGCGGCGCATCCTGAGCGGCGGCCGGAACGGTGGTGGCGGAGAGGGCGGCGGAGAGAGCGGCGGCGACGCCGAGAGCGGCGATGGTGCGAGACATGGAGATTTCCTTCTTTCGGTTCGCGGAATTCGGAAAGTGTGGGGAGGTCGGTGCGGTCACGGATGCGAGCGGGTCGATGCGGGCGACATCCGATCGTCCGAGCCGGCGATCTTCGGGGCCGGAGCCCGGGTCGTCGATCGGGCGGAGCCGCCCGATCGACTCGACATGTGTGCGGATCACATCTTCATCGGGGTGAGCGAGCCCATGCCCTTCGGGGTCTTCATGGTGGTGCAGCTGCCCTTGGGAACCATCTTGAAGGAGGCCGGGTCGTAATCGACCTTGGAGTGGCCCTTACAGTCGTGGCTGCCGGCGGCGCAGTCGTTCTGTCCCTTCAGCGAGACGCCGTAGCACTTCTCCATCTCGGCGGCGGCGGCCGGCGTGGCGGCGAGGGTGGCGGCGCCGAGCGCGGCGGCGAGGGAACCGAGGACGGCGAGATTGACGGTGCGGCGGTTCATCTGGTGATCTCCTCATCTGGATGGACGGTCCGTCGTGGCCGTCTCGATGAGGTCTTCGGTGGGGCGCCGGAATTCGTTACGGTGCCCACGTGTTCGTGATCGTCGGAGGCGTCGTGTTCACGAAGGCGTCATCGACCGCGGATCACCGGTAACGAAACAGTCCCTGCCCGCGTAGGCACGAATGGAGAACCCGCCGTCTTGGAACCGGTGATGCCCGTGAGAACCGGCGGGGAGGCCCGCGAAGCGACGTGGACCGATTGGATGCGGTCGGCGATGGGTGGCGATCAGGCCGCCTATCGGCGGCTGCTCGAAGCGCTGACCCCGGTCGTGCGCGCGGCGGCGAGCCGAGGCTTCGCCCGCGCCGGGCTCGGGACGAGCGACGTGGAGGATGTGGTGCAGGAGACACTGTTGGCGATCCATCTGAAGCGGCACACCTGGGACATGTCCCAGCCGCTGATGCCGTGGGTCGTCACCATCGCCCGCAACAAGCTGATCGATCAGCTCAGGCGGCGCGGTCGGCGGACCGACCTGCCGGTCGACGACTTCGCCGAGATCCTGCCGGCTCCGGCCGAGCGGGATCCGACGGAGAGCGGCGACGTCGATCGACTGCTCGGGCAACTCGGGGATCGCCAGCGCGACATCGTCCGCTCGATCACCGTGGAGGACCGATCGATCGCCGAGACGGCGCGGCGGTTGGAGATGACGGAAGGTGCGGTGCGCGTCGCGCTGCATCGCGGATTGAAGGCGCTGGCGGCGCTCTACAGGAGAGAGCCATGAGGACCGACGACTTTCTCGGCGCGCTCATCGCCGACGGCGAAGTGAGGCCGGCGCCGCTCGGACAGGGGTTCGTCCTGGCGCTGCTCGGCGGCACGGCGGCGACGGCGGCGCTGTTCTTCGCCACCATCGGGCCTCGTCCCGACATCGCCTCGGCGGCGCAGACGCTGCGCTTCCTGTTGAAGTTCGTCGAATGCGCGGCGCTCGCGGCGGCGGCCTTCGTCCTGGTGGCGCGGCTGGTGCGGCCGGGCGCGGCGGCGGGCTTCGGCGCGGCGGCGCTGATCGGCGTCGCGGCGCTGCTGGCCGGGGCGGTGGTCACCGAGCTTCTGGTGGTGCCCTCGGCCGACTGGGGCCGGCGTCTCGTCGGCACCAACTGGTATCATTGCCTGGCGCTGATCCCGATCCTGTCGATCGCGCCCTTCGCGGCGCTGATGATCGCCGCGCGCCACGGCGCGCCGACCCGGCCGCATCTGACCGGGGCCGTCGTCGGTCTCGTCTCGGCCGGGATCGGGGCGTTCTTCTATGCCGCCAACTGCACCGACGACAGCCCGCTGTTCGTCGCCACCTGGTACACGCTGGCCACCGCCCTGGTCGCCGGCCTCGGCGCGGCCGTCGGCGGGCGGGTGCTCAGGTGGTGAAGCCGCTTCGGGCCGCGCCGAAGCCGGGCGGTGCACCGAGAGGACGTCGACCTCTCGACGTCCCGTGTCCGTAGACGAGACGACTGGGCGTCGCCCAGATCCGCGCTAGACTCGGGTCCGCGCGAGACCGCCGCGTCCGTCGACGTCGGCGGGTCGAACGCAGTGGTTCGGAGGCGCGCCATGATCAGGCGAAGCGTCCGTTCGGTCACGGCGGCGACCGTATTCGCCGTCCTTCTGATCTCGATCGCTCCGGCGATGGCAGCCGGTTTCTGGGAGTGCCGCGCCGGAGTCTGGGTCGGGGTCGACGCGCCGCATCATGCCAAGCCTCTGCGCGCCTGCGGCGACAAGCCGAGCCTTCCCCGCAGCGAAGGCGCCTGCCGCGCCGTCGGCGGGCGATGGGCGCGCGCCGGGCTCTTCCCGAAACCGATCTGCACCGTCCCGACCCGCGACGGCGGCCGCGCCTGCGGCGACGGGCAGGAGTGCGAAGGCACTTGCCTCTACGACACGAGAGGCGATCGGGCCGCGCAGTTCGGACCGAAGCCGCAGGGGCCGGCGACCGGTATCTGCACCCGAGCGCGGCCGGTCTTCGGCTGCATGGTCGAGGTGACCCGCGGCCGGATCGGCCGGCGGATCTGCCGCGATTGAGCGCGGCGTCTCCATCGAAGACGGCGGGCGAGGCTCAGAGCGTCGCCCGCGGGTCGGTCTTCGCCAGCCGCGCCAGGAGGTAGTCCACCTCGGCCTTCGCTGCCGGGGTGAGGGCCGAGCCGGGCTTGCGCTGGGCGTCGCAGGCGATGGCGCCGCGCTTCATCAGGACGTATTTGCGGACCGCCAACCCCACACCCTGCTGCTGCTCGTAGCGCACCAGCGGCAGGTGGGCGTCGAAGAGGTCGTGGGCGGCGTCGCGTTCCCCCGCCTTCATCAGACGCACCACGTCGGCGAGCATGTCGGGGAAGGCATAGCCGGTCATCGCGCCGTCGGCGCCGCGCTCCATCTCGAAATCGAGGAAGAGGGCGCCGTTGCCGGTGAGGATGGAGAGCTCGCGTAGGCTCCCTTCCTTCTGGAAACGGCGGAGCGCCGAGATCTTCTCGAGGCCGGGCCAGTCCTCGTGCTTGAGCATGACGCAGGATGGGTTGTCCATGACGATGCGGCGGATGACGCCGGGGGTCATCTGGACGGAGAGCGTCAGCGGATAGTCCTGGAGGACGAAGGGGACGTCGGTGCCGACTGCTTCGACGGCTCCCGCGAAATAGCCGACGATCTGGTCGTCGGTGCGCAGGCTCGGCTGCGGCGCGATCATCACGCCGGCCGCGCCGATCTCCATGGCGTCGCGGGCGAGGCGACGCATCGCGGCGAAGCCGGGGGCCGAGACGCCGACGACGACGGGCACGCCGACGCGCTTCACGACGCGGCGGGTGATCTCGAGGGATTCCTCCATCTCGAGTTTGCCGGCCTCGCCCATGATGCCGAGGATGGTGAGGCCGGTCGCGCCCTTCTCGACGTAGAAGTCGGTCAGCCGATCGAGGCTTTCGAGGTCAAGGCGGCCGTCGGCGTGGAACGGCGTGGCGGCGATGGCGTAGACGCCGGAGGCGGTCGCGTCGAGCTTGGTCATCACTTCTTCGAGGCCTCGTACCGCGCCCTGGTGTCGGCGTTCATCGGGTAGAGGCCGGGCAACGAGACGCCCTTGCCGACCTCCTCCATGATCCAGCCTTCCATGCGTTCCTGTTCGACCGCTTCCGGTACGACGGCGTCGAGGAGATCCTTGGGGATCAGCACCGCGCCGTCCTTGTCGGCGACCACCACGTCGTCGGGGAAGACGGCGACGCCGCCGCAGCCGATCGGCTCCTGCCAGCCGACGAAGGTGAGGCCGGCGACGGAGGGGGGCGCGGCGACGCCGGAGGCCCAGACGGGCAGGCCCGTCGACATGACGCCCTCGATGTCGCGCACCACGCCGTCGGTGATCAGCGCGGCGACGTTCTTCTTGGCCATGCGGGCGCAGAGGATGTCGCCGAAGATGCCGGCGTCCCTCACCCCCATCGAATCGACCACGGCGATCACGCCCTCGGGCATCGCCTCGATGGCGGCGCGGGTGGAGATCGGCGAGCCCCAGGAGGCCGGGGTCGCCAGATCCTCGCGGGCGGGGACGAAGCGGAGCGTGAAGGCGCGGCCGATGAGGCGTTTCTGACCGGGACGCAGCGGCATCGCGCCGCGCATCCAGACGTTCCGAAGGCCCTTCTTGAGGAGGACGGTGGTCAGCGTCGCGGTCGAGACGTGGGAGAGGGCTTCGGCGACGGCGGGATCGAGGGACATGCGGGGCTCCGACAGGGGATGGGCGGCAGGGCCGGCAATCTGGCACGGATGGTGAGGGCGAGCGACGAAAATCACGCAGAGGCGGAATGTGGGAACCGGCTCTTCGCAAGGTCGGGGCGAAGTCGCACGGAGGATGGCCGTGAGGGCGATGTGATGGGCCCATGTCGATCCACTGCTGTCGACACAGACACCCGCGCCGTCGTCCCCGGCGAGCGGAGCGAGGGAAGGGGACCCATCGACCTCGCGACTCGGGGAACCATCGATGGATCCCCTTCCCTCGCCCTTCGGGCTCGCCGGGGATGACGGCAAGAAAGTGTGGCGACACATTCACCGAATTCGGCCCTGTCGCGCGGTGATCCCGCGACGTGTGGTGTCCCGCCCCCGACGATCGCCTCTTGCGGTCGCGCCGGGCTCGGATAGCCTCCTCGCGGAGTACGGAGGTGCGCATGTCGATCGAGCGGCTGTTGTGGGAAGAGGATGCGACGGGGCTGGCGGCGCGGGTGAAGGCCGGCGAGGTGAGCCCGAGCGAACTCACGGAAGCGGCGATCTCCCGTGCCGAACGCCTCGCGCCGAAGATCAATCCGATCGCCGAACGGCTCTACGACCGGGCGCGGGCGAAGGCGGCGGCGGTCGACCGCTCGGCGCCCTTCGCCGGGGTGCCCTTCGCCATGAAGGACATCGGCGCGGTGGTCGCCGGGGTCGACCTCCATTCGGGCAGCCGCATCCCGCCGTTCCGGGCCGACTGGTCGTCGACGGTGTTCGAACGGGCCGAAGCCGCCGGGCTCGTCACCATCGCCACCACGACGACGCCGGAATGGGGCCTGCGCCTCGTCACCGAGACGGCGCGGTTCGGCATCACCCGCAATCCCTGGAACCCCGGCCACACCACCGGCGGTTCGTCGGGCGGTTCGGCGGCGGTGGTCGCGGCCGGTATCGTGCCGGTGGCGCACGCCTCCGACGGCGGCGGCTCGATCCGGGTGCCGTCGGCGTGTTGCGGCCTCGTCGGGCTGAAGACCAGTCGCGGCCGGGTGCCGCTGACGCCCTATGTCACCGACGGCTGGCACGGCTTCGTCGTCCAGCATGCGGTGACGCGATCGGTGCGCGACAGTGCGGGCCTCCTCGATGTCTTCGCGGGTGGCGACGGCGTCGCCGCCTACGGCCAGGAGAGGCCGGTGACGAGCTTCACACAGGCCGCGGCGACCCGTCCGGGGCGGTTGCGGCTCGGCGTGGTGCGCGAGAGCCCGCTCGGGTTGCCGGTCGACCCGGAGGTGTGGAAGGCGCTCGACACCGCGGTGGCGCTGGCGCGCGATGCCGGCCACACGGTCGAGGAGATCCGCCTGCCGATCGACGGGCGGGCGTTCCTCACCGATTTCGCGCATGTCGTCGCCGGCTGTTCGGCCGGTCTTCTGCGGGTGCTCGAGGCGGATCAGGGACGACGGCTGGAGGGGTTCCTCGAACGGCCGACGCGGGCGATCTCACGCTTCGGCGAGATGCTGTCGGCGGGCGAACACAATGCCGCGCTGACGCGGCTCGACCAGGCGGCGATCGACATCATCCGCGACACGGCGCAATTCGACGCGGTCCTCATGCCGATCCTCGCTCATCCGCCGGTACCGGTCGGCGGCATGGATTCGAAGGGCATCGACCTCTTCCTCGAGGAGGTGCTCGACAAGCTGCATCTGACACGGCTTCTGCGGGTGCCGTCGATCTTCGCCAAGCTGCTCGATCAATCGTTCTGGTTCACGCCGTGGACGCCGATCGCCAACGTCACCGGCCAGCCGTCGATCGCGCTGCCGGTCCACGTCACCGCATCGGGCCTGCCGCTCGGTATCCAGGCGACCGGGCGCCCCGGCGACGAGGCGACGCTGCTGTCGCTCGCCGCCGAGATGGAGGTGGCGAGCGGCTGGACGAAACGTCGCGCGCAACTCGACGTGCCGTGAGGGCGTGGCGTCGGCGGGCGCGAGGCACTCACCGAGCCGACCCGCGCCACGGTCCGCCGTCGTGCGCGATCCTGCGAGACGCAGCCTTCGGCCGATCCTCAGGACGAGGGGTCGGAGAAAGGCGCCTGATAACAAGCGCCTCATGGTGAGGGGCTGCCGAGCAGCCGTCTCGAACCATCGCGCGCGGATGTCGATCGGCCGATCGGAGCCGATATCCCGTGAGGGGGTGCCTTTCGAGACCTGTGCGCGGATAGCCCTCGACGACCGTCTACTGACGTGATTCACTCAA
>NZ_DAIPZB010000094.1:0-5747 GCF_036782435.1 Pinisolibacter sp.
GTGAATCACGTCAGTAGACGGTCGTCGAGGGCTATCCGCGCACAGGTCTCATCAGGCCGAGGCACACCGCCGTGATCGCCCTCACAACCGCTTCGGGTTCCCCTTCAGCACCGTGTAGCGGGTGCCGCTGCCGTCCTCGTCGGTGAAGGTGGCGATGTCGTCGTCGACCGTCAGATCGTAGCAATATTCCTCTTCCTCCGGGTATCGGAAGCAGACTTGGCCATCCTTGAACGACCACTTGCCGGTGGAGACCTGGTCGTCGGAGAGCTGCTTCACCGTGCCGTTCTTCAGATAATATTCGAAGATCTCGTTGTCGTCGGAGTCCTTGCCGACCACCGTGTTGCCGATCAGTGCGTTCCAGGCGTCGAGACCGGCGAGCGCCTTGCCCGGAGCAGCGGGAGCCGATGCCGCCGGCGCGGCGGGACCCGGGGCGGGCCTCGCCGGCGCCGCGGCGGCGGGTGCTGAGGGAGCCGCTGGCGCAGGTGCCGGGGTGGCGGTCGCCGGGGAATCGCTCTTCACGTCGATGTCGACCTTGGCGAGCAACGCCATCGGATCGTCGACCGACATCAGTTCGAGGAAGCCGATCGCCCCCGCCTTCGGTTTCAGTGTGACGATGATCGACTTCGGCTGGGCGACGAACCGCGCCACCGCGTCCGCCGCCGCATTGGCGTTGGACGCACCACCGAGGAAGATCGGCACCATCTGCCGCGCCATCGCCGCCGCCTCGGCCGCGAGCGCGGCCGGCGACTTCTGCTGCGCCGCCGCCGCCGGGGCGACGACCTTGTCCGCCAACCCCTTGTCGACGTAGGCGAGATCGACGCCGAGGACGGTGCTCTGCGACAGCGCCGTCGCGACCCCGGCCGGATCCGACTGGCCGAAGACCTCGGGCGCGATGTTGCCGATCTTGCCCCTGAGCGACAGCGTGCCGAGTTCGGCGCCGGTCAACTCCAGCGCATCGACCGAGAAGACCTTGGCCGCCGGATCGTAGGTGGCGCCGTAGTCGAAGCGGAACTCGAGCTTCGAGACCCCGGCCTGAGCGAGTTGCGCCGCCGCCGCCGACGCCGCCGGCGGCCGGAAGGTCAGCCCCTCGATCGACAGGTGCGACTTGGTCGGCACCCCCGAGGCGAATTTCGCATCGGCGGTGATCGCCGCGACCTCCAGAGTGAAGAGATTGCCGCCGGGCGCGGTCGCCGGCGTGTCCTTGTCCGGGCCGGTGAGCGAGACCTTCTCCCAGATGAGCAGCGACGTCGGGAAGCTGCCGCCCGGCCCGCCGAAGGCCCGGCCGAAATCGGCGCCTTCGACGGTCAGCGGACCGGTCGTGAACGACACCCGTCCACCGTCGGCCGGGAACTCGCCCTTCATCGCGGCGACCGTCCCGCGGGCGATCTTGCCCTTCGAGATCCCGGTCAGCGAGAGCCCCTCGACGCTCATGCCGCCGTCCTTGTCGGTCATCGAGAGGGAGGGGACGGAGAGCCGTGCCGCTTCGAACCGCGCCGCCAACGCCTTGCGCTCCTCGGGCTTCGTGTCCTTCGCCAACATCTTGACGAACTCGTCGCGTTCGAGGCTCGATCCCGTCACCTCGACGCGCCCGAGCTTCAGCGTGCCCTTGTCGCCTTCGTCGATGGTGAGGCCGTCGAAGCTGAGGTCGGCGGCGAAGGCTGGGGCGAGAGAGACGCCGATCGCCCTGCGCCGGTGGGTTTCGGTCCGAGATGGGTGGTTCATCGATTGGTCCCCGACTGCCCGAAGGCGTTGCCATCCGACGGGATGGGGACCGGAGAGGCTGCGCCTTTCTCCGTGTCGGTGCGTGGCATCGGACGACCGCCGCATCGCAGTCGTTCCCCACGAACCATCCGAGCCCCCCGCTCGTCATCGGCATGGTCGTTCGCCGTCGCGACCGACGCAAGAGCCCAACGACCGGCGAGCGCACCTCCAAGGGTGGACGAGGGAAGGACCACCGCAGAGGGCGGTCAAGTCGCGCAACAGGCCGCGCGCGCCGTCGATACGCCATCGCGGAATCGAACGGCCCCGCTTTCGAGCGGGGCCGTCGTGGTTCGGATCCGGCGACGCGGTCGCATCGCCGAGAGGTGGCTCACTCGGCCGCGACCGACGGCAGGTCGGCGAGCGCCGCCGCCAGCTCGCCCTCGTCGTAGTCCTGGTCGATCAGCTTGCCCTCGAAGTAGCCGATGTAGGCGCCCATGTCGAAATGGCCGTGGCCCGACAGGTTGAAGAGGATCGTCTCGGCTTTGCCCTCGGCCTTGCAGCGCAGCGCCTCGTCGATGGCGCAACGCACCGCATGGGTCGATTCCGGCGCCGGCACGATGCCCTCGGCGCGGGCGAACTGCACCCCCGCCTCGAAGCAGGTGATCTGCTTGTAGGCCCGCGCCTCGATCAGGCCGAGGTCGTAGACGTGGCTGACCAGCGGGCTCATGCCGTGATAGCGCAGACCCCCGGCGTGGAAGCCCGGCGGAATGAAGGTCGATCCCAGCGTGTGCATTTTGACCAGCGGCGTCAGATGCGACGTGTCGCCGAAGTCGTAGGCGAACTTGCCGCGCGTCAGCGTCGGGCAGGCGGCCGGTTCGACCGCGATGATCCGCCGCTTGCGGCCGCCGCGCAGTTGCGCTCCGAGGAACGGGAAGGCGATGCCGGCGAAGTTCGAGCCGCCGCCGGCGCAGCCGATGACGATGTCGGGATCGTCGCCCGCCATCTCGAACTGCATCATCGCCTCTTCGCCGATGATCGTCTGATGCAGCAGCACATGGTTGAGCACCGAGCCGAGCGCGTACTTCACGTCCGGGTTCTTGGCCGCGATCTCGACCGCCTCGGAAATGGCGATGCCGAGCGAGCCGGGGCTGTCGGGATGGGCGGCGAGCACCGCGCGGCCACTGTCGGTCTCGTTCGACGGCGAGGCGATGCAGCGCGCTCCGTAGGTCTCCATCAGGGCCCGGCGATAGGGCTTCTGGTCGAAGGAGACGCGCACCTGGAAGACGGTGACGTCGATGCCGAAGAGCGACCCGGCGAAGGCCAGCGACGAGCCCCACTGGCCGGCCCCGGTCTCGGTCGACAGCTTCTTGATGCCGGCTTCCTTGTTGTACCAGGCCTGCGGCACCGCGGTGTTGGGCTTGTGCGAGCCGGCGGGCGAGACGCCCTCGTACT
Organism: Pinisolibacter sp.; assembly: GCF_036782435.1. Taxonomy (NCBI): domain Bacteria; kingdom Pseudomonadati; phylum Pseudomonadota; class Alphaproteobacteria; order Hyphomicrobiales; family Ancalomicrobiaceae; genus Pinisolibacter; species Pinisolibacter sp. The sequence continues at coordinate 3,154 of NZ_DAIPZB010000094.1, forward strand.
TGAAGTAGATCTTGGCCGGGGTGTCGAGCATCTTCTCGAGCCGCCGCGCCCGGATCAGCGGCGACGGCCGCCACATGCGCAACACGTCGCGGACCGGTTCCGGGATGTCGATGTAGCGCTCGGTCGCCACTTCCTGGAGGATCAGCTCCATCGGGAACAGCGGCTCGAAATCGGCCGGACCAGCCGGCTGTTTCGTCCCCGGATGCAGTGCCGGCGCCGGCGGCGTCGGCAGATCCGCGGCGATGTTGTACCAGCTCTTCGGCATCATCTCTTCGTCGAGAACATATCGGATCCGGTCGGACATTTCGCCTCTCTTTCCGGCGGTTGGACGGGACTTCAAGGAACGAGCCGATCGCGAACATCGCGCCCGGCAACCCCACGGTCAAGCTGACCTGTCGGCGGCGGTCGCACCCGCGACCTTTCGCTCACGCAGGATCGACCCTCGCGCCACCGAGCCGCCACGACGAGCCCTCGCAGACATCACGCCGCCGGCTCGCGGACCGGCGACGATGTTCTCCGACTCCCTCGAGTCGTTCGGAGTCGATCGACCTCGACGCTCGCCAGCAGCTCTCGGAAATGAGAAGTCGTCTATTTTCCTGTCTGACATCTCAAAAGGCACACGATCACAATATATCAATAATTACAGTACTGAAAACCATTTCCATTTAAAGAGTACATATTAGCAACAATTGAAAATACATCCACGGAGATCTATATTTGAAACACCTCCCGGGGGCGAGTACATGGTGTACCCGGCCGAACAGGGAGAGACCGAAGGAGGAAGCTATGTTCAGAGCCCTCCAGGGAGCCTCTCTTGCTGTCCTGGTCGCTGCGATGGTGGCGATGAGTGGGGCGGCGCACGCACAGAGCCGGGTCCTCGTCTATGGTTCGCCCGAGAACTGCCCGGCCGGCGCGGTCTGCGCGCCGACGAAGATGAGCGTCTTCAACCCGTTCGCGATGGCGAACGACCAAGGTTCCGATGTCGGTTCTGCCGCTGCGGCCGCTGATGGTGGTGGCCACGGCGGTGGTGGTCACGGTGGTGGTGGTCACGGCGGCGGCGGCGGTGGAGGCCACGGCGGCGGCGGTGGCGGTGGCCACGACGGCGGTGGCGGCGGTGGCGGCGGTGGCCACGACGGCGGCGGCTGCGACGGTGGCTGCGGCGAATGACCGAGGCCTTCGTGCCGCACCGGCATGACGAATACGGCACTCGACACCATCGACGGTGAAACGAGCGCCGAGCGGTGGGGCGGGAGCGATCCCGCCCCACCGCTTTCCGCGGCGAGCGGATCATACGGCGTCACGACAAACGTTCGCGAGCCTCGAGCGAAACGGACGATCCGGCGCGTGGCTCGGATCGGGGAGCCGCACCGGAACCGCAGACGTTCTGCCCGGACGACGAGGCGAGCGCCTCAGCGGCCCATGAGCCGATCCTTCGGCACCTCTTCGGGCGCCTGATGGGAGAAGTAACCTTCGCTGTGGATCAGCTCAGGCCGCGCCCCGAGTTGTTTCACCGCCGTCACGCAGGCCTCGGTGAACTCCGGCGTGCCGGCGATGAACACCGAATGCTGCGACAGGTCGGGGAAGTGTTCCGGCAGGATGTCGGGGATGCGCCCCGAAAGATGCCCCTCCGCCGTCTCGCGCGTCAGCGTGGGCAGGAAACGGAAGCGCCGATTGCGCGCCCGCCACCACGCCATCAGCCCCTTGCAGTAGACGTCCTCCGCCATGCGCGCCGAGAACATCAGCGTCACCGGCGGGCGGTAGTTGCGCCGGAGCGCCGCTTCGGTCAGCGCCAGGATCGGCGCCAGCCCCGACCCCGCGGCCAGACACAGCACCGGCGTGTCGACCGACGGGTCGCCGATGAAGGTGCCGTAGGGCCCGGAGAGCTTCACCTGATCGCCGATCTGCACCTTGTCGTGCAGCCACGCGGAGGTGACGCCGCCCTCGGCACGCGTGACGTGGAAGGTGAGTTCGCCATCGCCGCGCGGTGCATTGGCGATCGAGTAGCAGCGCGCCGGGATACCGAAGCTCGGATCGCCGATCATCATGTTCTGCCCCGGCCAGTAACGCACCGGCGCCCCGATCGGCCGCATCGAGATCTCGGCGATGCGCGGCGTCCGCATCACCTTGTCGGTGACGATGTAGTAGATGTTCTCGCGCGGCGGGAAGAGCTTCGGCTTGGCGTCGTCGGTGCCCCACTCGATCTCCAGAACCTCGGAGATCGGCTTGGCCATGCACATCAGCCCGTAACCCTGCCGGCGATCCTCCGGCGACAGGGCCATGTCCAGCACCATGCCCTGATCGAACTGACCCGAGCGGACCATGATCTTGCATTCGCCGCAGGCGCCGGCCCGGCAGTTGTTGGGCAGCGCATAGCCCGCTTTCTCCAACGCCCCGAGGACGGTGTCGCCGTCGGCGCAGTCGACTTCCTTGGCCGATGGAAAGAGGCGGATGCGGCTCATGGGGTTTCCTCGATTGCCCTGATCTCGATCGGCGAGCTTCCGCCCGCCGTTCCCGCGCCCGGTCTTCGCGCCGGATCGCGGATACCACTTTGCCATCCTGCCCGACCGCCTGTCACGATCGTCGATCCACGGCGC
>NZ_DAIPZB010000095.1:0-5453 GCF_036782435.1 Pinisolibacter sp.
GGCTATCTCGCTCGAATCCTCAACGCCTGACCGTTAACCCGGATTCAGGGCCGTGCCCGCCGCCGTCGTTGCCATCGTCAGAGAACTGGCTCGCCGGGCGGCACGGACGTGGTATGTTTCCCTCGCTGAGCCCCCCTCGGTCGAGGACCCTGCGTGATGAAGGTCGCGCTCTACGCCCGCTATTCGTCCGACAATCAGCGCGACGCGTCGATCGCCGACCAGCTGCGCATCTGCCGCATTCGGGCCGAGCGCGAGGGGTAGCGGATCGTCGGAGAGTACACCGACCACGCCGTCTCCGGCGCCTCCCTGCTGCGCCCCGGCATGCAGGCGCTCATCACCGACGCCCTCGCCGGCCGGTTCGAGGTCGTGCTCGCCGAAGCGATGGATCGGCTCTCCCGTGACCAGGAGGACATCGCCGGGTTCTACAAGCGGATGACCTTCGCCGGGGTAAAGATCGTCACCCTTTCCGAGGGCGAGGTCGGTCATCTCCACGTCGGGCTCAAGGGGACGATGGACGCGCTGTTCTTGCGGGATCTCGCCGACAAGACCCGGCGCGGCCAGCGCGGCCGGGTCGAACAGGGCAAGTCGGGCGGCGGCAACGCCTACGGCTACCGCGTCGTCCGCCACACCGACACGAGCGGCGAACCCGAGCGCGGCGAACGCGCCATCGACCCTTACGAGGCCGAGATCGTCGTCCGCATCTTCCGGGACTTCGTCGCCGGTAAATCGGGCAAGCGCATCGCCGCCGACCTCAACCGCGAGAACATCCGCGCGCCCGGCGGCGGCGACTGGGGGTTCTCCACCATCAACGGCAACGTCAAGCGCGGCACCGGCATCCTCAACAACGAGATGTACGTCGGCCGCCTGATCTGGAACCGCCAGCGCTTCGTCAAGGATCCCGACAGCGGTAAGCGTCAGTCACGCATGAACGCACCCGAGGAGTGGATCACCGTCGACGTGCCCGAGCTCGGTATCGTCGATGATGCGCTCTGGCAGGCCGTGAAGGAGCGGCAGGCCGCTGCCACCAAGGTGCGCGGGACCGGCGACGAGAACCACTTCCGCGACCGCCGCCGGCCGAAGTACCTCTTCTCCGGCCTCACCGAGTGCGGCTGCTGCGGTGGCGGCTACACGATGATCTCGACGACCTACGTCGGCTGCGCAGCCTCCCGCAACAAGGGGACCTGCGACAACCGGGCGAGCATCCGTCGCGATCAGCTCGAGGCGCGTGTCCTGAACACCCTGCGTCACCATCTGATGGATCCAGAGCTCTTCCAGGTGTTCTGCGAGGAGTTCACCGCCGAACTCAACCGGCTGAGGGGCGCGGCGCGCTCGACCCTCGACGCGATCGACGCCGAACTCGGCAAGATCGAGCGCGAGCTCGACACGCTCCTGGACCTGATCCTGAAGGGTGGCGCGGCCGACCGGATCAACGCCAAGATGGTCGCGCTCGAAGCCCGCGAGAAGGATCTGGAAGCCCGTCGCGCCGACGCCCAGGAGCCGCCGCCCCTCGTCCATCCGGAGATGGCCGGCTGGTACCGCAATCAGATCGCCGGGCTCCACGAAGCCTTGCAGGAGGAGAGCGAGAACCAGCGCCTTCGTGCGACGGAAGCCATCCGCTCGTTGGTCGATGAGATCGTCCTGACCCCGGCCGGCGATCGCACCCTGACCATCGACTTGCGCGGCGACGTCGCCGGCATCCTGACGATCGCGGCGGGCGCCGGCGGGTCTCGGACGGGCGGGTTCCGGAAGCACGAAAGCCGCCCCGGAGGGCGGCTTTGTGTGGAGCAGGTAGATCTACTCGAGATGGTTGCGGGGGCCCGAGCTGCCCGAGAAAAACTATCACGAATTTCTTCTGATGGCGCTCATGACCATATCCATCCGAGCTGCGACCATCGCGCATCGTGCTTGTTCGGGCGGAGCTTCTCTGCCGCAACGAACAACAAGCGATCCGTTCAGGCAGCCGATACGTCCTTGAGGAATTTGTCTACGGCGATACGAAGCCCTTCCACCTGATGCGTCGCATCGGCAGACGCTTCGGCAACTTTCTCGGCCGACTGCGATGTCCGGGTCGTCGCCGAGTTGACGCCGGAAATATTATCAGCAACGCCATGAGTTCCGATTGCAGCCTGCTGAACATTCCGTGAAATTTCTTCCGTAGCGGCTCCTTGTTCTTCTACTGCGGACGCAATGGCCGATGTGTGGTCGATCACTTTGTCCATGATCGTTGCGACCATTTGAATCGCCTCGGCGGCCGTCCTGGTCGAGCCCTGGATCTCGCCGACCTGCTGGGCGATCTGCTCGGTCGCTTTGGCCGTCTGTGTGGCGAGTGTCTTGACCTCGGCGGCCACGACGGCGAAGCCCTTGCCCATTTCGCCGGCCCGCGCCGCTTCGATCGTCGCATTGAGAGCCAACAAGTTCGTTTGCTCGGCGATATCGCGGATCAGACCGACGACTTCGCCGATCCGCTCCGCGCCGCTGGCGAGACCCGAGACCCGGTCGTTGGCCGATTGGACCGTCTCGTTCGCTCGCGAAACGATTGTCTTCGTGTCACAAACCTGACGGGAAATCTCGGCGATCGACGCTGTGAGTTCTTCGGCGGCGCTCGCGACCGTCTGGACGTTGACGGAAGCTTCTTCCGACGAGGAGGCGGCGCTGGTGGCTCTGTCGGCCGTCTCTTCGGCGATGCCGGACAGAACGCGGGCGGTTTCCTGCATATTTCCCATCTGGCCGGAAACGGCAGCGAGGAGCGCCTGAGATCGGCTGCGGAACTCGTTGATCAAAGACTCGGTGCGCGCCTGACGACGGGTGGTTTTTTCGCCCTCTTTTCGCACGGTCTCGAAGAGCTGACGCTGTTCGTCGACGCGCTCACGGAACAATTCGATCGTCCGCGCGACGTCACCGATTTCATCCCGCCGTTCCACCGCGGAAAAGTCGACCGTGGTATCGCCCTCGGCCAAACGTTTCGCCTCGACGATCGTTCTCTCCAGCGGAACAGAGATCGAACGAGCCAAGAAATAGCTCAGCGCCAGAGAAAAAGCGAGAAATATTCCCGTTTCGAAGGTGGCCTTCTTCGCTTCTCTCCAGAAGACGGCATCGACGTCGTCGACATAGGCACCGCTCCCGATGACCCATTGCCACGGAGCGAAGCCGGCGACATAGGATCTTTTCTCGACCGGCTCGTCATGACCCGGCTTCGGCCATTGGTAGGTGACAACTCCGGCCCCGGCCTTCTCGACGGCATCGACGAAGCTCTGGAAAATTCGCTGTCCGGTCGGATCCCGGAAATCCGACATGTCCTTCCCGTCCAGTTCCGGCTTGATCGGGTGCATCACCATGCGGGACTGCAGGTCATTGATCCAGATATAATTATCTCCGTCGAAACGCATTGCCGCGACGGCGGCCTTTGCCCGTGTCTTCGCCTCGTCGACCGACATTTCGCCCTTCTCGGCACGTGCTGCGAAGGATCGGACCGTTGTCGACGCCATCTCGACGACATGCTTCAGATCGTATTCTCGATCCTTGAACAACAGATCGCGTTCATTGATCAGATCGACGGCGATGACGCCGACGAATGCGATCGACATGGCAACGATCAATGCGAGAAGGCGATGTTTCACGGAAAGGCCGGCCATTGGAAAACTCTCCATATACTCCGCGCTCGAATCGCCAACAGTTAAATGTAGCTTGGTTAAAAACGCGTAAATTCGATCTCGAAGACGCTCGTTATGCAAAATTTTCTTTGCAACCAGCGCGTCACGTGCGTCATTTTGCCAAGTAGACGGCCGAGGAAAGCGCTAGCGTAAAGAGCTTGTCAGAGTTGAGCGACATGTACCGTGCCTTCTCACAAGAGCGCTTTCCGACGCTGGTACCCGTCCTGCACCGAGTTCTGCGGCGAGGTCGGATCAGGCGAGGGCGCGCGAGGCTTCCTTGACCTTGCGGGTGGCGTCGTCGACGCGGCGGGTCGCGGTGGCGATCTCGTTCATGCCGCGGGTGATGGTCTCGACGCCTTGGGCCGCCACCTGCATGTTGGCGGACATGTCGCGGGTCACCGCTTCCTGCTCTTCGACCGCGGTGGCGATGTTGGTGGAGATCTCGTTGATGCGGGCGATGGTCTGGGAGATGCCGGAGATGGCGCCGACAGCCTCCTTGGTGGTCGACTGGACTTCGGCGATCTGAGCGCCGATTTCGTCGGTGGCCTTGGAGGTCTGGGTGGCGAGGTTCTTCACCTCGGAGGCGACCACGGCGAAGCCCCGCCCCGCCTCTCCGGCGCGTGCCGCCTCGATGGTGGCGTTGAGGGCGAGAAGATTGGTCTGCGCCGCGATCGAATTGATCAGGTCGACCACCTCGCCGATCTTCTGGGTGGCGGCGAGCAGCGTCGTGATCGTCGTGTTCGTGTGATCGGCCTGCTGCACGGCGCCGTTGGTGATCTCCAGAGCGTGGACGACCTGACGGCTGATCTCAGCGACGGAATGGGCCAGTTCCTCGGCACCCGAGGCGACGGCTTGGACGTTCGACGACGTCTGGGTGGAGGCGCTGGCGGCACTGGTCGCTTGTTCACTCGCCCGCGAGACCTCGGTGGTGATCGACCCGAGTTCCGCGTCGATGCCCTTCTGCAGTTCGGCTCGGTGCATACGTTCCTTCACCTGGGCAGTGATGTCGGTGGCGAACTTCACCACCTTGAAGGGGCGGCCGGACATGTCGAAGATCGGGTTGTAGGAGGCCTGGATCCAGATCTCCTTGCCGCCCTTGCCGATGCGCTTGTATTCGGCGGCCTGGAAGCGGCCTTGGCGCAGCGCGTCCCAGAAGGCGCGATAGTCGGCGCTCTCGCGATAGGAGGGCTCGACGAACATGCGGTGATGCTGGCCGCGGATTTCCTCGATCCGGTAGCCGAGCGCATTCAGGAAGTTCTGGTTGGCGTCGATGATGGTGCCGTCGAGTTCGAAGGAAATGACTGCCTGAGCCTTGTTGATCGCGGCGATCTGGCCCTGGTACTCGGCGCTCTTCAGCTTCTCGGCGGTGATGTCGGTGGCGAACTTCACCACCTTGAACGGCTTACCGTCGCGGCCGAGCAGCGGATTGTAGGAGGCCTGGATCCAGATCTCCTTGCCCCCCTTGCCGATGCGCTTGTATTCGGCGGCACGATAGTCGCCGCGGCGCAGGTCGTCCCAGAAGGCGCGGTATTCGGCGCTGTCACGATAGGACGGCTCGACGAACATCGAGTGGTGCTTGCCGCGGATCTCGTCGAGCGAATACCCCAAGGCATCGAGGAAATTCTTGTTTGCGGTGACGATCGTCCCGTCCATCTCGAACTCGATGATCGCCTGCGACTTGTCGAGCGCGGCGAGTTTGGCGTGGGTCTCTCGGGCGGAAGAGAAAAATGTCATGTCGGCACCTCGTCCGTAAGCGTCATCTGAGCCCCACCTTCCGCGGGGCGGCTTGAAGTCGGAGTGTCG
>NZ_DAIPZB010000096.1:0-5343 GCF_036782435.1 Pinisolibacter sp.
ATGGGAACGGCTCCTCTGTGAGCGATAGCGACAACCATCACTCCGGCACACATGACGGGCTATGGTTCGGGTGTTGTCGGAGGCGATGTCGATTCGGCGCCCGCTCACGCCGACGGCGCTCAGGACGCCCCGCCGAATGCGCCTCGGGCGCGCGCGACGAGATCGCGGAACGGCTCCGAGACCGAGGCGAGTTCGGCGTCCCAGTCGGGATCCGGGCGCTGGCCCTCGGTCGCGGCGAAATAGACCTGCATCGTCGAGGCGATCAGGAACGGGTCGATCACCGCCCGTTGCGCCGCCACGGCGAAGAGGACGGTGAAGATCAGGCTCCACGCCGTGGTCGGCCCGGGCACGATAAGCGCGACGATGCCGACGGGGGCGAGCAGCACCACGAACAGGATCACCGCCATCACCCAGCGGAACAGCGTCAGCCACACGGCGTTCCACAGGATCGTCTTGGCGTTCTGGGCATAGAGCACGATGCCCTGCCGAGCGGTGGTCCAGGGATCTTCCGAGGCGATGCGGATCTCGCGGGCGAGCACCACCTCGTCGATGAAGGTCGTCGACATCTTCAGGACGGCGCCGAGGAGGCGGATCAGCGGCTGCAGGCCCGGCACGAAGGACAGCAGCCCGACGCCGCCGACGAGGCCGGTCACGGCGCGGACCGAGCCCTTGACCAACTGATCGAGGACGAACAGCAGGTGGACCTCGCCGAACCGCGCCTTCACCGTCTCGACCGCGAAGGCGATCTGGGCGCGGCCCGAGGGAAGAGCGCGGCCGTCGAGTACCATGACCATCGCCGCGACGTGGCCGGCGGTGATCAAGTAGGTGAGATACTCGCGCAGGCTCCACACCCAGACGACGGCGCCGACGCCACCGAGAATGCCGCCCCAGGCGGTCGCCCCGGCGCGGAAGTCGGCCGTGCCGACATGGCCGACGACCCACCCGGCGCCGGCACCGCTCGCCACCGCGGCGACGAAGGCGAGGGTGAGGCCGCCGAGCACCAGGATGCGCAGGCCGACGAAGGGCCAGGTGGCGAGGACGAGCCGCAACGAACGGAGAATCGAGAAGGACCACATGCGAGGCGCTCCCTTGGCCGATTACGCAGATTAGCACGATCCGGCGCCCGTCGGGCGGCTGCGAGAGGCGCCCGGCAACTGCTGCCGAAGGCATGATTTCTCAGTCTTCACAGAAGGATGGCTGATATCCCACACGTGAAGGCGCGCCCCTCGCCACGACGCGTTGAGCATCTTTCGCGAGCGGGGTCGACACGTCCCGGCGAGGCCACTACATCTTGGTGACACGAACCCCGCCGCCTTTCATCCGGACGCGCCATGATCAAGAGCCCCAAGACCTACTGGTTCACCCGCCTCGACGACGAGGAGGAGGACGAGGAGAAGACCAAGACGCCGCAGTCGGTGCCGGTCGACAAGCACCTCTTCGACGCCCGCACGGTCCTCATCACCGGCTCGATCACCCAGGAACTGGCGCGTGACGTCACCGCCCGCCTGCTGGCGCTCTCCCACGTGTCGAAGGACCCGATCAACGTCGTCGTCTGTTCGCCGGGCGGCCATGTCGAATCGGGCGACATGATCCACGACATGATCAATTTCGTGCCGGCTCCGGTGCGGATGATCGGCGTCGGCTGGGTCGCTTCGGCCGGTGCGCTGATCTACGCCTCGGTGCCCAAGGAGCGGCGCTTCTGCCTGCCCAACACCCGCTTCCTGCTGCATCAACCGTCCGGCGGCGCCGGTGGACCGGCCACCGACATCGAGATCCAGGCGCGCGAGATCCTCAAGATGCGCGATCGCCTCAACCAGATCTTCGCCGACGCCACCGGCCAGCCGCTGGAGCGTATCGCCAAGGATACCGATCGCGACTTCTGGATGGGGCCGGACGAAGCGATCGCCTACGGTCTCGTCGGCAAGGTCATCAAGACCATCGGCGATCTGCCCTGAGGGACGAGCCGACTTCGGAATACGGAGTACGGATGAACGCATCCGAACTCCGTGTTCCGTTCGGCTGAAAGCCCGTCCACACGAGGGGTTTTCGCCGAGTTCGATCCGGCGTCGCGAAGCGACCTGCCGGATCCCCGGTGAAACCTGACGGGGGCCTCGCGAGAGGCCCTCGGCCGTTGTGGACGAGGCCGGTCGCCGGCGACGCATAAGGTCGACGTGAGACCGCGGCGGACGGGGCCGGGGAGGGACGGGGATGTTCTTCACGCTGTCGAAGGTGGCCTTCCTCATCGCTCAGCCGTCGACCCTGACGATGCTGCTGATCGTCGGCGGGCTCCTGGCCTCCGTCGTCGGCTTCCGCCGCATCGGCCGCGGCCTCGCCGGTCTCGGCCTGACGGCACTCCTGATCCTCGCGCTGACGCCGCTCGGCCCCTATCTCCTCACCGACCTCGAGAACCGTTTCCCGATTCCCGCCGCCGATGCGCCGGCGCCGGCCGGAATCGTCGTGCTCGGCGGCTTCACCGATGCGCGGATGGGCTCGGCCCGCGGCGTCGTCGGCCTCGGCGAAGGCGCGGCGGCGATCTTCGAAGTGGCGGAGCTGGCGAAGCGCTACCCCGCGGTGCCGATCGTCCTCTCCGGCGGCTCCAACGCCCTCGTCGGCACGGCCGACGCCTCGGAGGCGGAGCTGATGCGTCGCCTCTTCGTCGCCGTCGGCGTGGCGCCGGAGCGTCTGGTGCTGGAGGAGGGCTCGCGCACCACCTGGGAGAACGCCACCGCCACCCGTGATCTGGTGAAGCCGGCGGCGGGGGCGACGTGGTGGCTGGTGACCACGGCCTTCCACATGCCGCGGGCGATCGCCACCTTCCGCGCCGCCGGGTGGACCGGCATCGTCGCCCGGCCGGCGGCCTACGCCACCACGGGGCGCATCGGCCTGCGCCCGCCGATGCTGTGGGGGCTGATGAGCGCCGACATGGCGGTCAAGGAATGGCTCGGCATCCTCGTCTATCGCCTCACCGGCCGCGCCTCGGAACTGCGTCCCGGCCCGTGAGCCGGGCGGTGCTCAGGCGGCTGTCGCCGAAGCCGCCTCGAGCAGCGAGGCGCGGGCTCGCGAGAAATATTGGCGGCGGATCAGCACGGCGAGGATGAAGGTGGTCGACACCAGGAACACCCGCGCGTCGACGAACCAGCCGAACAGGCCGAGCGAGAAGAACAGCGCCCGCATCCCCCAATGGAAATGGTGGCCGGCGTCGATCTGCATCTCACCGGCCCGGAGAACGGCGTGATCCCGCGCCGCGGCATCCGGATCGTCGGCCGGCGGCACGGCGCCGATCAGGATCGCCGAGTAGTTGAACAGCCGATAGGCCCAGCCGAACTTGAAGAAGGCGTAGCCGTAGATCGCCACCAGGAGGGCGATCTTGATCTCGAGCTCACCGGCGGTCGGGACGGTGCGGAACGGCACGTCGAGGAAGATCGCCAGCATCCGCTCGGTCTGATTGAGCAGCGTGAAGGCGCCGCCGAGCGCGATGAGCGAGGTCGAGGCGAAGAAGGCGGTGCCGTTCTGCAGGCTGGTCATGATCGCCGTGTCGACGATCCGCACCTCGCGCTTCGCCATCTCCCGCATCCACCGGCGGCGCTCGTCGTCCATCAGCCGCGACAGCGACGGCCGGCCGATCAGGGCGAAGTCGACGACGAAGCCGAAGCTCGCCCAGGCGACGACGAACCAGACGAAAGCGACGAAGTCGAGGGTGGTGAACGAGGTCATGGCGAAGACTTATCCGAAAGTCGCAGGCGGCGGAAGCGTCGCCCCCGCTCACCGGTCGCCACCTTCCCATCAATCCGATTGAAGACCCTCTTCAAACCAATCCGTTGGACGCGATCGGCGGGGGATGCGACGGTCGCTCGACCGGCGTCCGGCCGGCGTTCGACCCGGGGGCGGACGATGCGGCGGACCTGCGAAGAGGAGGCGATCCATGGCCGACCGGAAGCTCATCATCGGCAACAAGCGCTATTCGTCGTGGTCGCTCCGGCCGTGGCTGCTCATGACCCATTTCGGTCTCTCCTTCGAGGAGATCCTGGTGCCGCTCGACACCCCGGAGTTCAAGCCGACGGTGCTGAAGTACTCGCCCTCGGGCAAGGTGCCGTGCCTCGTCGAGGGCGACATCCATGTCCATGAGACGCTGGCGATCTTCGAATTCCTCGCCGAGAACCACCCCGAACTGCCGATCTGGCCGCGCGATCGGGCGGCGCGGGCGCTCGCCCGGGCGCTCGCCTCCGAGATGCACGCCGGCTTCACCGGCCTGCGCGGCGCCTGCCCGATGAACCTCAGGACGCACTTCGCCTTCAAGGATCGCGGGCCGGCGGCGACGGCCGACGTCGCCCGCATCGAGGATGCGTGGCGCGATGCGCGGGCGCGGTTCGGCGCCGGCGGGCCGTTCCTCTTCGGCGAATTCTCGGCCGCCGACGCCATGTTCGCACCGGTGGTCACCCGGCTCGACACCTATTCGTGGCCGGTCGCCGCCGACACGCGGGCCTATATGGACGCGGTGCTGGCGCTCCCCGCCTTCCGCACCTGGAAGGCCGGGGCCGACGCCGAGACGGCGATCGTCGGGGCCGACGAGGTCGAGGATTGAGAGCGGTGGACCATCGCCGCCGGGCGGTGGTCCGCGCCGACGCGGCGGGGTAGGATCGCGGCGATCCGCCTTCGCCCGGAACCGCCATGGCCCTCAATCTGATCAAACTCTGTGTCGGCTGCGACGGGATCGACGATCTCGCCCACTGGATCGGCGCGACGCTCGCCGAGAAGAAGCGGCGCGGGCTCGAGCCGGTCCACATCCACCGCACCCGGATGATGCCGAAGCGGGTCGACGAGATCGTCCCCGGCGGCTCGCTCTACTGGGTGATCAAGGGGCAGATCCGGGTGCGCGAGCAGATCCTCGAGCTGCGCGCCGTGAAGGACGCCGCCGGCGTGCCCCATTGCGACATCGTTCTCTCGGGCGAGTTGGTCGAGGTCGAGGCGCGGCCCTACCGGCCGTTCCAGGGCTGGCGCTATCTCGACGCCGAGGTCGCGCCGCGCGACCTGAAGTCGGACGCCGTCGCCGACCTGCCGGTCGAGTTCCTGCGCGAATTGGCCGGGCTCGGGTTGCTGTGAGGGCTGCGGGGTAGGGACGTGGTCGTGCACCCGCGGGCACTCGGCCGAGCCGTGTGTCGCCGGACACGACTCCGAGCACGCCCGTCGTCCCCGGCGAGCCGGAGGCGAGGGAAGGGGACCCATCGGCCTCTCGACTCGACGGAACATCATCGGATCCCCTTCCCCTCCGCTGATGGGGTGGACGGCCCCTCTGAGAGTCCGTTTTGAAAATCACGGATGAGCGTTTCGCCTGAGGAGATTGCC
>NZ_DAIPZB010000097.1:0-5194 GCF_036782435.1 Pinisolibacter sp.
AAATGAGCGTACCCCCAAAAGGGTACCGAGGGTTCGAATCCCTCCGTCTCCGCCATAACTATTTGATATCATTGATGAATTTTAATTTATGACGGTCGCGGCGAATGGTGTCGCACTGTCAAAGGCTTCTGGCACCCACCATCCTGCCCCGTGGCCGTGAGACCCATTCGGTACCGGATTCGCCGCCGGACCTGCGCGAATATCTCTCGAGGCCACTTTGGTGGTACCCTTTGCAAATTCCAGTTCCTGTAGCTGCACTCGTGGTCGCCGTCAGGAGCGACTGCTGGTCCATGCCCACAGAATTGCCCATGGAACGATGATCCCCGCCGTATCGGCGGGGATGGGCTTCCAGCGATGATGATCCGTCGAAAGCGTCAACGGAAACCGAGTTCGCGGCGTTGCTCCATCCAGTCCTTGGGCAGATCGGCCGTTACCGAAAGCAACTTGGCGGAGAGTTCGATCGGCTGGCGCCCTTCCAGAATCGCCGAGGTGATGTCGGGGGCGAGGAAGCCGAGGCGCACGATACGGGAGACGTAAGGTCTTCCCACCCCGCTCTCCTCGGCGAGTTCGGCGATGGACCTACCGTCGCCGCGAAGGATCAGGTCGCGGAATCGATGTGCTCGGGCCAGGAGCCGCAGGAGGCTGTGATCGGGCTTGCGGCTCGCACGATTTTCCGGGGCCTCGACCAGATGGCGGCTTTCCATCCCGACCCGCTTCAGCGTCGCCGGCACCGTGAGTTCGATGGTCTCGCCGTCGTCGTCATGACGGGATCGGCCGTTTCGGTGGACAGGAGCGGCGATGCGATCCGGGTGGCGGCACGCCGAGGCGCGAACGGCTTCGACGCGGAGCGTGATGTTGACGGTGTCCGTGGTGACCACGATCGCCTTTACCAGTCGATGGACGATCGTCGTCTTCTCGGCCGGCGCGAGGGTCGGCCAAGATTTGGCGAGTTCGCCGATGCGCTCGACGAGTTGACGCCGCTCTTCGACATCCTTCGCCCGCGGCGCAATGACCGCGTCGATCGCCGTAGCGTCACCGAGGAAAGCCACGATGCGTCCCTCGACGATGCCCTCCAGATCCGTCGCCGGGATGCGGCGAGCCGAGCTGCGGCGGCGCTTCGGTTCATGGTCGGCCTGATCGACCGGACTCTTCCGCCCGGCAATCAGGTCGTGGCTGACGTAGTAGCGATACCGTCGGCCCTTCTTGTTCGCATGTGTCGGCGTCAGCGGGATCCTGTCTTCATCTCGGACGAGCCCGGCGAGGAGGCTCGGGGACGCCGCATCGGAGCGAACTGCCCGTTCGACCCGGTTCTCAGCGAGCACCGCCTGGACCTGGTCCCAGAGGTCCTGGTCGACGATCGCTTCGTGTCGGCCCGGGTGGATCATCCCCTTGTGGCTGATCTCGCCGCGATAGAGCCTGTTCTGCAGTAGGTGGTAGAGCGCTCCACGACCGAAGGGCCCGCCGCCGGCGACGTTGCCGGCGACCGAGACATGCCGCTTGGCGGCGATCCCGGCGGCGGCCAACTCGTCGCGCAGGTCGAGCACCGAGCCGACTTCGGCGTAACGGGTGAAGATGTGTCGCACCGTCTCGGCCTCGGCGGCGACGATCTCGAGCTTCCTCTCCTTGACCTCGTAGCCGAGCGGCGGGCGACCACCCATCCACATGCCCTTGGCCTTCGATGCTGCGATCTTGTCGCGGATGCGCTCACCGGTGACCTCCCGCTCGAACTGGGCGAAGGACAACAGCATGTTGAGGGTGAGGCGCCCCATAGAGGTGGTGGTGTTGAAGGACTGGGTCACCGACACGAAGGAGACAGAGGCCGCGTCGAACACCTCGACGATCTTGGCGAAGTCACCGAGCGAGCGGGTGAGACGATCGACCTTGTAGACGACCACCGTGTCGATCAGGCCGGCCTCGATGTCGGCGAGGAGGCGCTTCAGCGCCGGACGCTCCATGGTGCCGCCGGAAATGCCGCCGTCGTCGTACATCTGCGGTAGGACGACCCACCCTTCCGACTTCTGGCTGGCGACATAGGCCTCGCAGGCCTCGCGCTGGGCGTCGAGTGAGTTGAAGCTCTGCTCCAGTCCTTCCTCCGAGGACTTGCGGGTGTAGACGGCGCAGCGGATCGTCGCCGGCTTTGCGACCAGTGGCACGGTCGTCTTTCCGATCGGCTTACGCATCTCCGTCCTCCTCGTCGACGTCGGTCGCAGACGCAACGTTCACTTCCCCATCGGCCGAAGCCTTCGCCCGAGACGTGAGCCCGAAGAACCGCGGGCCCGACCAGTGGGTGCCGGTGATCTCTTCGGCGATCGCCGAGAGCGATTTCCGCACATCGCCATTCCAGAGGAAGCCGCCGTCGATCACGGTGACCTCGTGGGTCGCGCCACCCCATTCGCGCACCAGCCGGGCGCCGGGCTTCAGGCGTGGGGTCTTGGCCCGACGGATGTCGCCGGTGGTCGCGAGGGCTTCAGCGAGGCCGCGCAATTCGGTGGCGACCGCCTTCTTCAGACCGCCGAGCGCTTTCTCCTGAAGCTTCCAGGCGATGCCGAGTTCGAGGATCTCGCGGCGGAGCCGGTCAGGTGGGTTCGCGCGGAACTGGCGCCGCCATTCGGCGATCAGATCATCGCGCTCCATCGTACCGAGGGCGGCGAGCCGTGCAGGCAGTTCGGCCCGTAGGTCGACCGTCCTCGATCGACGATCGGAGGGGGCAACGGCTCGGCCGCGAGCTGCAAAGCTATCGATCGAACCGGCAGTCGCCTGCAGGTCGAGGGCGGCGATCTCGAGCAGGGTCATGGATCAGCCCTCCTTCGGCATGCGCCGGTAGGCCTTGCGGCCGTCGGCGTCGGTCGCGAGAACGATCGGGAACCCCCGTCGGCGCAGGCGACTGAACGCGGCGCGGATGGTGTGCGGCTGCCAGCCGGTCGCACCGGCGAGTTCATCGATGGTGGCGCCGGCAGGCGCGGCGATCTCGTCGAAGATCACGCCGAGCTTTCCGATCGGCAGTTTCGGCGACGCCGTCGGCGGGACCGGTTCGGGATCCGGCCCGGCCTGGGGTCCTGCGGGCGCTTCGACGTCGTCGATTTCCGCGGTGACCTGGTTCGGTTCGACTTCGCTCCCGGTGGGGTTGATGCGGGCGTGGCGGGGCATGTGGGACCCTCGGTGGGCGCGACGCGGGATGCGTCCGCTTGCACCACCTCGAGCCCCGGACCGAGTTGGTTCCGAGGCTCACCCGCGGCTCGTTTCCCCGCAGCCGCAATGCAGTACCGCTCTGTTGCCGACGGAAGTCCAGTCGAAAAAGCACCAAACGTCAGTCACTTCGAACCTTCGGTGACCGACCGTCGTTGACCGGCAGCCGACCCGTGTGGTGCAATGATCTGATCTTCGACGACGCCCCGCGGGCCCTCAAGGAGCACCGCTCGCCAATCGTCCTCACCGAGCGTCGCGATCATCTGGATCATCTCCACAATCGCTTTGCGCGGCTTAGATGATCGCCGTGCTGCGCGGCGGCATGTCGGTGGCCGACCGCAAGGCCGCGGAAGCCGCACTCGGTGGGCCCGATATGGATGAGCGCCTCATCCTCGCCACCGGGCGCTACATCGGCGAGGGGTTCGACGACGCGTGGCTCGACACGCTGTTCCTCACGATGCCGATCGCTTGGAAGGGAACACTCGCCCAATACGTCGGCAGGCTACATCGCCTGCACGCGGGCAAGTCGGAGGTCCGGGTCTTCGACTATGTGGATCAGGATGTTCCCCTCTTGGCGCGGATGGCAACCAAACGCCGGGCGGGATTTCGGGCGCTCGGCTACACCATCTCGTAGTGCTCACGGCCGGGAGGGAGCGAAGACAACTTCCTCCTTTCCCTCAGAGGAGAGGCTGGCAATTCACCCGGCTCCGTGATAGTTACATGTAACCAGGAGGTCGCCATGACGCCAGCATCTTCGCCGAAGTCGTCCCGCCTCAAGGTGAGCGAGCACCGGGCTCGGCTCCGGGCGCAGGGACTACGTCCGATCCAGATCTGGGTCCCGGACGTGCGAGCCCCGTCCTTCCGGTCGGAGGCGCATCGGCAGTCACTCGCCGTGGCGACGAGCAGCCACGATCGAGAAGATCAGGCTTTCATCGACGCCGTTTCCGACTGGGGCGAGGAATGAGGCGCGGCGAAATCTGGACGGTTTCGGGCGGGCCCGACTACGCCGGCAAGCCACGACCCGTCGTCCTCGTGCAAGACGACGGCTTCGACGCAACCCAGTCCATCACCGTTTGCGCATTCACCACCGACCCGACCGAGGCCCCCCTCTTCCGGCTGGCAGTCGAACCGAGCGACGGCAACGGACTCCAATGCCCCTCTCGCCTGATGGTCGACAAGATTACGACGGTGCCCAAGTCGAAGCTCGGCCGAAGGATCGGGCGCCTCGGTGACGAGGACGTTGTGCGGTTGAACCAGGCGATCGTGGTGTTCCTCGGCCTCGCCTCGTCACCGCGCGCCGCCCGAGGAGTTTGATCAGATCGGCCCGGTTTCGTGTTCTGTCGGTCGACGAGGAGGGGTGGAGCAGTGGCTGGATGCTCGCAGCGCTGAGTGCGACGAGTTCTGACCTTCGCCTGCAATATTTCTCTGGTGCGCCAACCGCGTAAATACTAATTAATTCAATGGCTTACAATGAGGGTACTGAGGGTTCGAATCTCGATCTCTCCGCCACAACGACTTGATATCATTGATGAATTTCAATTTATGACGGTCGCAGCGAATAGCTCGGGACTGTCAAAGGCTTGTGGCACCCACCAACCTGCCGCGTGACCACGAGACCCATTCGGTGCCGAACTCGGCGCTGGACGTGCGCGAAAATCTCTCGAGGCGATTTTGGTGGTACGCTTTGCAAATGCCAGTTCCTGTCTGGATGGTTTTTGCCGAACGCATCCAAGATGCCGCGCTCGCATGCAGTTCGTTCGGATTCTCGCTGCAGCATAGAACTGCGTGGTGAACCGCGCCGGGTTCGTCGGAGGCTCGGTGCTTTGAGTCAGGCGGCGATATCCGCCAGCTCCTGTTCGTCCCACCAGCGTTGTTCGGCCTCGGCCGGCGGGATGTTGCCGATCGGCTCGAGGAGCCGTCGGTTGTTGAACCAATCGACCCATTCGAGCGTGGTGACCTTGCCCCCGGTTTGTCCCCGTTCATAACCAGAATCCGTTCCTGCTCTGGT
>NZ_DAIPZB010000098.1:0-4950 GCF_036782435.1 Pinisolibacter sp.
CGACGCGGTCAGAGGCACATTAAACGCATCAAATCAACATGATGGTCCAACCGCACACAGGTCTCATAATACCATCGGCCATTGAAGATGACCGATAGTATTCCTGACGCGAATTTCTCATGCCTCTGATGCAAATGAGAAATTCGCGGGTGCTCAAAGGCCGGGTGCGTCGGCACTTTCGGCCTTTGGTATGACGACGAAGGCCGCCGGATCGCTCCGGCGGCCTTCTCGTTTCGGCGCGGACCCGCGAGGGATCAACGCGAATAGAATTCGATGACCAGGTTCGGTTCCATCTGCACCGGATACGGCACGTCGCCGAGAGCCGGGATGCGCTGGAACTTGGCGACCATCTTGTTGTGGTCGACCTCGATGTAGTCCGGCACGTCGCGCTCGCCCGACTGGACGGCCTCGAGCACCAGGGCCAGCTGCTTGGAGGCGTCCTTGACCTCGACGACGTCGCCGACCTTCACCTGATAGGAGGCGATGTTCACGCGACGGCCGTTCACCTTGACATGGCCGTGGTTGATGAACTGGCGAGCGGCGAACACGGTCGGCACGAACTTGGAGCGATAGATCACCGCATCGAGGCGGCGCTCGAGCAGGCCGATCAGGTTCTCCGAGGAGTCGCCCTTGAGGCGCATGGCCTCCTGATAGGTGCGCTTGAACTGCTTCTCCGAGATGTTGCCGTAGTAGCCCTTGAGCTTCTGCTTGGCCTTCAGCTGCACGCCGAAGTCGGAGAGCTTGCCCTTGCGGCGCTGGCCGTGCTGGCCCGGGCCGTACTCGCGCTTGGCGACCGGGGACTTGCCACGGCCCCAGATGTTCTCGCCCATGCGGCGATCGATCTTGTACTTCGCAGAATGACGCTTCGACATCGCGGTCTCACGTTGTTGGCGGCGAACGCCGAGGCGTCCACCCGAGTTTTCGAGAGCGCGCCCTCCTCTGCGCCTTGCGGCGCCGACAGGTTCCCTCCGAGCGTTGGGAGGGGAGCCACGGGAGCACGTGAAAAGACTTCGCGGACCGAGCGGCCCGCGAAGCTGGCGGTGATCTACCCCCCTCGGCCGTGAAAGTCAAACAGCGGACGCTTCGCCCACCACCTCGAGCCCGAATCCGGCGAGAACCTTCGCCAGCGCGGCGGTCGGCGGCCGGCCCGAGGTGAAGATCGCGCGTCCCGACGCCGGCTTCGCCCCCGGCGGCGCCGATCCCAACAGCGCCACCACTCGCCGGGCGATCGCCGGGCCGGGGTCGATCCACTCGACCTCCCACGGCGCCAGCCGGCGGAAATGATCGATGAGGAAGGGATAGTGGGTGCACCCGAGCACGATGCGGTCGGTGCGCCGGCCGCCGTGACGCCGGAAACAGGGCTTGATCTCGGCGAGGACCGCCGCATCGTCGACCGGACGGCCGGAGAGATGGTCCTCGGCGATGCGGGCGAGTTTCGTCGAGCCGACCAGCGTCACCTCGATGTGGCTGGCATAGGTGTCGATCAGCGCCCGGGTGTAGTCGCGCTTCACCGTGCCCGGCGTCGCCAGCACCGAGATCAGCTTCGACCGCGTCGTCGTCGCCGCCGGTTTGATCGCCGGCACCGTACCGACGAAGGGGACGGGGAACGCGGCACGCAGATGCGGCAGCACCAGCGTCGCGGCGGTGTTGCAGGCGACGACGAAGACGTCCGGACGATGCTCCGCCACCAGCCGCCCGGCGAGGTCGACGATGCGCGCCGTCAACGCCCCCTCCTCCCGATCGCCATAGGGAAAGCCGGCGTCGTCGGCGACGTAGACGATCTCGGCGTCGGGGCGCGCCGCGCGGATCTCGCGGGCGACGGAGAGGCCGCCGATACCGCTGTCGAAGACGAGGATACGGGGAGAACGGCCCTGCGCTGCGCGGGGAGGACGCGACACCGTCGCCTCGGCCGTTTCGTTCGATGCCGCCATGGGCGCGCTCCTGGCGTCGGCGGATGTCCCTCCGCCGGAGGCCCGGTCGGCACGCTCGCGCTGCGGAGGGAGATCGGGGCACGGGCGCGACGCAGAACCTTCCAACGCCCGGCCCCACGTGCATCAAACCATGCCCATGGTTAAGGCGAAGTTGAGGAAAGATTTACGAAAAATGAAATGCGAAAATCACTCCTCGTCCCGATTTCGCACCGCCTTCTCGCGCTCCGCCGCCGCCCGCATCTCGTCGAAGCGAGCGAGGTCGAGCCGCGTCGGCCGCCCCTCCAGCGCCGCCACCATGCCGCGCAGGGTCCGGACCTCCTGTTCGGAGAGCCGCGCCTTCTGGAAGATCTGGCGCAGGTTGCGCACCATGTGGTCGCGCTTCGACGCCGGGCGAAAGAACTCGACCTTGTCGAGTGCGCCCTCGAGATGGGCGAAGAAGCCGAAGACGTCGGCCTTGGAGGCCTGGGGCGAGCGTTCCTTCTCGCCGAACGGCGTCCAGGCGGCATCGCCCAGCACCACCCGCCGCCATTCGTAGGCGACCAGGATCACCGCCTGGGCGACGTTGAGCGAAGCGAAGACCGGATCGACCGGCACCGTACAGATTCGGTCGCACGCCCCCACCTCGTCCGAAGTGAGGCCCCACTTCTCCCGCCCGAAGACGACACCGATGCGCGCCCCGGCCGCCGCCGCCCGCCCCATCTCCACCGCCGCCACCGCCGGGCTCTCCACCTCCTTGGCGATGTCGTGCGGCCGCGCCGTCGTCGCATAGACCAGCTCGAGATCGGCGATCGCCTCGGCGAGCGTGTCGTGGAGCGTGACCGTGTCGATGATCGTGTCGCCTCGCGATGCCGCCGCCCGCGCCTTGTCGTTCGGCCAGCCGTCGCGCGGCTTGACCAGGCGCAGTTCCTTCAGGCCGAAATTGGCCATGGCGCGCGCCGCCGCACCGATGTTCTCGCCCATCTGGGTCTCGACCAGCACGATCACCGGCGGCACGAACGCCGCCGATCCTTCCGCCTCGTCGTTCGCCTGCGGCGCCATCTTCTTCTCCTCGGATCTCCGCCGGTTGGGTTAGCGCAACCGGCGGGACCTGTCGACGCACCGTGAAGAGTGACGGATTGACAGAAACGTTTTGGCCAGCCGAAATGCGCCGTGCTTCCGTTGGGATACCCGGATGTCGAATGGCGACGACAGGGTGGTCGAGGAGCTCGGTCGCGTCCTCGCCTCCGAGCCTTTCGTCGCGTCGCCGATGCTCGCATCCTTCCTGCGCTACGTGGTGGAGGAGACGCTCGCCGGCCGCAGCGACCGCTTGAAAGCCTACACCATCGCCGTCGGGGCGCTCGAGCGGTCCGACGATTTCGATCCCAACGACAATCCCCTCGTCCGCGTCCAGGCACGCCGCCTGCGTCAAGCTCTCGAGCGATACTATCTCACCGAAGGCCGCAACGCCGCCCTCGTCATCGAGCTGCCGCTCGGTACCTATGTGCCGAATTTCATCGAGCGCACGACGGCTCCCCGAGCCGCCGCCACCCCGTCGCCGACCGACGCCGATGAGCCGCACACGGACGCACCACCCCCACCCCGCCGCGCCCGAGCTCCCATGCGGCGCGGCCGGTTCGCCTTCGTCGCCCTCACCGTCGCCCTCTCCGCCGCCATGGCGATCGGCATCGGGTACGGCGTGTCGCGCATCGTCGACCCGCCACCATCGGCGCGCGAATCGGCGACGAGCGCTTCGTCCGAAACGAGGCCGGCGAGCGATGCGGAGAACACGCAGGCGGTCGGGCTCGATGCGACGCGCGTGCTGCCCCTCGTGGCGGTGACCGTCGACACCGGTTCGCCGCCGCCGTCCGATTTCGATCCCCAGGTCTACCGCAGTCGCCTCGAGGGCTACGCCCGCCGCTTCGACGACTCCGTCGTCGTGACGCGAAGGTCGACCGACTTCCCGCCGCCGATCGGCCAGCCGCTCTACCGCCTGCGCGCCCTCGTGGTTCGCGAAGGCGGCACCACCAACGTCTATCTGCAACTGGTCCACGCCGGAGACGAGCGGCTCGTCGATTCCCTCGCCGTCACGCTCGACGTCACCCGCGGCCCGAACTACACGACCTTCGAGGTGCCGTCCGATCTCGCCTTCGTCCGCGACGCGGTCCGGCTCCACGGCTCGATCTCGCGCGATATCGCCACGATCGGCGACATCGGCCCGGAACTCGCCTGTTTAACAAGAGCGCGGCAGTACTTTCTCGAATCGACCCGTCGAACCCATCGCGACGCCCGCAACTGCCTGACCGTCGTCGTCGCCGCCAATCCGCGCCTCGTCCCGGCGCTGACCATGCTCGGCGAAATCTACATCGGCGAATACCGGCAGAACCTCGACGACGCGATCGACGACCCGCTCGCCCGCGCCGACGAACTCCTCGGCCGTGCGTCCCGGCTCGCCCCCGGGTCTTCGGCGGTCTTCGGTGTGCTCGAGAATCTGTTGCTCATCCGCGGCGACACCGAAGCCGCCATCCGAGCCGCGACCCAGGCGGTTCGCAACAACCCGGACGACACGACGTCGATCGGCGGCCTGGGGGCGGTGTTCGCCCGCGTCGGCCGTTACGAGGAAGCGATCGACCTTCTGACCCGCGCCGAAGCGACCACCTCCACCCCGCCGAAGTGGATGCAGTTCTACGCCTTCCTCGCCTTCAACAATCTCGGCCGCACCCGCGAGGCGGACGAACGCGTCGCCTTCTTCGACGGAACCACCTCGTCGGTCTACCTCGCCGCCGTCGCCATTCGCGCCCACCGCCGCGGCGACGAAGCCGCCGCCGCCACCGCGATCGCCGCGATCCACGAGATCGAACCGACCCTGCGCACCGATCCGAAAGGCTTCCTGCACCGCCGCGGATTCACCGACGCGGTCGCCGATCGCCTGCTGGTCGACCTCCGTGCCGCCGGCCTCACGCGTTCCCGCCCCTGACCCGACGACCCGTCATGAGACCTGTGCGCGGTTGGACCATCATGTTGATTTGATGCGTTTAATGTG
>NZ_DAIPZB010000099.1:0-4664 GCF_036782435.1 Pinisolibacter sp.
CCGCGCGGCGGGCTGAACCGGCGCCGCACGCGCCGCGGCGGGCGCCGGAGCGGCAGCTTCTGCGGCGGCCGGGCGGGCGGCGGCCGAGCGGGCCGAGCCCTGCGCCAGCTTCTCGATCGCCGTCAGTCGGCCGACGATGCCGGTGAGTGCATCGTGGAGCGAGATCAGCGTGTCGTTGGTGCGGTTCTCGCTGTCGCGCGAGGCGGCGCGCAACGACCTCAGGTCGTCCTGCAAGCCGCGCAGGACGTCTTCGCCGAGCGGTTCGCCGCGGCTGCGGTCGAGCTCGAGCACCATCTCGCGCGCCGCTTCCCGCGCCGCCGTCAGGGAGTCGACCTGCTGGCCCTCGAGCCGGTCGCCGAGGCGGCGGATGGCCGCTTCGATGTCGGCGAGACCGCCGAAACGGTCCTCCGTCGCCGCCAGTTGACGCGAGATGCGGGCCAGTTGCTCCTCGATCTGGTCGAGCGCCTGATCGTCCGGTTCCTGCGCGACGGACCGATCCAGTCGTTCGGCGAGCTTGCGCATCTCCGCTTCGAGATCGCCGGTCGAACGCTGGGCGGCGAGTTCGCGCCGCATCTCGGCGATCTGGTGGCCGAGCGCGTCGATGTCGGTCGAGGCCGGGCCGACCTCACCCCGATCGAGGCGTTCGATCAGAGCGGCGACGCGGCCGTCGACCATACCGGCGGGCACCGGCGCACTCTGGCGCGACATCAGTTCGTCGAGCCGCGAGATGGTCGTCTCCAGCGCGTCGACGGTGCGCCGGTCGGTGACCGGCACCGCCATGCGGTCGAGCTTGCCGGCGATCTCGGCGATGCGGTCGTGCAGCCGATCGGTGTCGTCGAACGACGGACGGCGGCGATCGAGATCGGCGATGCGGTCGGAAAGCTCGGCGAGCCGGCTCTCCAGCGCCCGGAGTTCCTCGCCGCTGCCGCTGCCGGCGGCGACGGCGCGCATCTCGTCGACGAGCGAGGCGACGCGCTCCGGCGTCACCGGGCCGCGGGCCGCCTGCTCGATCGACTCCAGCTTGTCGGTGACCACCTTGAGGCGCTGGTCGAGCGACTTGACCAGCGACGAGGGGTCGACCCGATCGAACTGCGACTTCAGATCGGCGATGCGCTTCTCGACGCGGGCGATGTCGTTCGCCTCGTCTTCGCGCGCCAGGCTCTCGATCTTGCCGGCGAGATCGCGTAGCGACTGTTCGATCGAGGAGAACTGGGACACCTGCGGTACGGCGCGCAACAGGTTGTGGATCTCGGAGATCTCGGCGTCGACCGACGCCCCGACCCGCGGGCTCGCGAGGCCGCGCTTCAGGTCGTCGAGGCGATCGACGATGTGACCGTAGCCGGCCTCCAGGCTCTTCAGCGATCCTTCGACGTCGGACTGCAACACCACGTCGCGCAGCCGGCCCATCTCGGTCATCAGCGGTTCGAGCGTCGCCGAACCCGGATCGTTGACCGCCATCGCGTCGATGCGGCCGGCGAGCTTGCGGATCTCCTCGCCGATGTCGACGCCGCCGGAGCGCTGTTCGACGAACTGCCGCAGCGAGCGGATCTCCTCGATCAGCGCTTCCGGCGAGTTACGGTCGTCGCGCGCCCGGAGCTGCTCGATCTTGTCGGAGAGTTCGCGGAAATGGCGTTCGATGTCGGATCCCGCCGTGGCCGCCCGGCGCGGACGCTTCTCGCGGGCGAGCGCGTTCTGGCGCTGCGAGATCTCGGCGATGGCGCGGTCGAGGTCGCCGACCGCGGCGCGCTCGCGCCGGACGCGGCCGGCCGCGTCGGCCCGCCCCTCGCTCATCGCCTTGACCCGCCGGTCGAGGCCGTCGAGCGCGGTGAGGACGGCCGACACGTCGGTCTGCGGTCGCGCCTTGGGCGCCCGCTTCGCCGGCGCGTCCGGAATCTGTCGGCTGAGCCGATCGACGGCGGAGGCGATCTCCTCGAGCGTCGCCGACGGCGCGCGCTCGCGCGCCTGCGTCCGCGAACGCGACGGCGCTTCTCCGCCGGCGGAGAGATCGCGCAGGCGATCGGCGAGCACGTCGAGTTGGGCGTCGATCTCGCTGTGGCCGGGGCGCCGACGGATCTCGTCGCCGTGCTCCCAGCGGTCCTCGTCGGCATCGTCGCGACGGCGGCGCGTCGATCGATCCCGCTCGGCGGTGGGAGACCCCTCCGCCAGCGCCTGGACGAGTTCGCTGACCGACATGCCCGAGCGTCGCGCCGCGTCGATCATGCGTTCCCGCCTCTCGTCATCGCGTCCGCGGCCGCCCCAAGACATTTCGATCCTCCGCCGGTACCCGTCCGGTCGCCGGCTTCGACTTGGAGGCGGCGACCGGTCGTTGCGCGACGCGATCCGACGCCCGACTCGGAACGGAGTCCTGCCGAAGCTGCGGACACAGATTTTTCGAACAGGGTAAACAAGCGGTTAAGATCGGGGCGGTGACGTAGGATTCCGGTAACCGGGATCCGCTCGAAGGCATCGTTCCGTCGTCACCATTTCTTCATGATGTGAAATATTTTCCGGCCGCGTCGCTCCATGATTTCGAATAGTTCGACGGGGTGGCGCGGAATATCAGATGACAGAAATATGCATGGCCGACTTGCGCGAATTCGGCGAAAAATGACCTGAGAAGGTATTGACCAGGCCAGCGACGCCTCTAAGTAGACCGGCTTCGAACCATCCCGCGGGGGAGACGACGGACGGTTCTGTTCACAGAGACAGATCGACGGAAGGTATGATGAAGCCCGAATACAGATCCCTCGACCTCGCCGGTGTGACCGACGAAATTCGTGAAAGCCTCGCCTCCCTCGCCGCCGGACCGGTGACGTCGAGCCCACGGACCTGGACCATCGGCGAACTGGCTCGCGATTGCGACGTGACCCTGCGAGCTCTGCGCTTCTACGAGGGCAAGGGTCTGCTGACGCCGGCGCGCCGCGGTGGCGCCCGTCTCTACGAGAGCGAGGACGTCCGGCGGCTGAAGATCGTACTCCGCCTCAAGCGCCTCGGATTCAGCCTGGTGGAGATCCGTGACCTCATGGACCGGTTGACCGAATCGGACCGCTCGGGTCGGCGGCTCGCGGCCCTGCGTGCCCGCATCGAGGCTCAGGTCGCGGTGCTCGAGGAACAGCGCCGCGAGATCGACCTGTCGCTGGCGGCCGTCGCCGAAGAGGTCGCCGAACTGGAACGGGTGCTCGCCGACTGATCGCGACGCGAGGTGTCGAAATGGAAACGGGCCCCGATCGGGGCCCGTTTCCATTTCATCCGTGTCGGCGGAGGTCGCGTGGCGTGCGCCGCTCAGGGCTGCTGCACCGCCTTGCGCTGCTGCTCGCGCAGCTGATCCTCGATGCTCTTCTGCTTCTGGGCGTTCTCGGCGGCGATCGCCTCTTCGCGCTTCTTCAGCGCCGCGTCGTCCATCGCCTTGCCTTCGATGGAGGCCTTGAAGGTGGCGAGCGGGAAGACGAAGTCGACCGGATTGTCCGACTGGCCCTGAGCCGTGACGGTCAGGTTGGTGCCCTTCTTCATCTGCCCGACCAGAGCATCGGAGGCGACGAGCTGGGCGATGCAGCCGTCGGCGGCGCACATGCCGTACTTGCCGTCCTCTGCCTTGTTCTGATCGACCTGGATCTTGATGCCCGGCTGCAGCAGGAGGCCGGTCGGCATGATCAGGTCGACGAACTTGCGCGCCTCGCCGGAGGCTTCGACCACCGCGATGGACGCGAGGAACTGGCCGCCGGAGGTCCTGAGGTCGTAGGCGGTCTTGCAGATCTCCTTCTTCTGCTTCTCGTCGGTCCGGCAGACCTTGACCCATTCGTCGGCCGTCGCCGACTGGGCGGAAGCAGGAAGGACGCCGACGGCCGTCAGAGCGGCGGTGGCGACGAAGGCCGCAGCGAGCGGTGCGCGGGCGATCTTGGCGATGGACTTCGTGACAGTGACGGTCATCGTCGTTCCCGTTGTGGCGAGGAGCATTCGTTCGAAACCGGCCTCCTCATATCGCTCCCTTCCGTTCGGTTCAATGGGAAGGGGCACGCGGAGGCGGATTCGCGCGGGCGAATTCGATGCGGGTGTTGGCCGCTCAATACGGCGACACGGTGGCGACGGGCCCGGTCGCGGCCCTCGGCCGACCGTTGTAGAAAGAGCGGACCGCCGTCGCGTTCCTCTCCACCGGACCCCGCCGATGACCCTCGACCGCCCGACCACCACCGCGATCACCCGTCAGGCGACGACGCGCCTCGACGTCGCCACCCGGCCGCGCGGCCTCGTCGACGTCACCGCGGCCCTCGATCGTTGGCTCGCCGAGATCGGTGCCGTCGACGGTCTCCTGACCGTCTTCCTGCGCCACACCTCGGCCTCGCTCACCATCCAGGAGAACGCCTCGCCCGAGGTTCTGCCCGACCTCGTCGACGCCCTCGACCGGCTGGCGCCGCGCGGCTCTCATTGGCGCCACGACCTCGAGGGCGACGACGACATGCCCGCCCACGTCAAGACGTCGCTGACCGGCGTGTCGCTTTCGATCCCGGTGATCGGCGGTCGCGTGGACCTCGGCACCTGGCAGGCGGTCTACGTCTGGGAGCATCGCGACACCGGCCACCGCCGCACCGCGACGCTGCACTATCTCGGCGATTGATGAGACCTGTGCGCGGATAGCCCTCGACGACCGTCTACTGACGTGATTCACT
>NZ_DAIPZB010000100.1:0-4447 GCF_036782435.1 Pinisolibacter sp.
GGATCTTCACGTTGTAGTCGACCACCCGCTTCACGGGCACCAGGATCTTCATGGGGCAGGGTCTCCGGTCAGGCCGGCGTGGCCGGCGCATACGAACCTCGTCGGGCCGTCGCGGAGAGGAATCCTCTCCCGTCCGGCGCGAAAACGACGGGAAAATGCGGCCCGGACGCTAGCGGCGTCGTCCGGCGATGTCAATTCGAGATGTATACGAAAAAGGAAAGATATTGACGTTTGGTGCGACGGCGGAAAACCGCCACGAATCGTGGGTTTCCGCGCGTCTTCGAACGGCGGTCGCGTGGGGATGCGACCAACGGGGGAGAGGCGGCGAGGCGATGTTCGCCGGCCGGCTGGCGTCGCCGCGTGGAATTCGAGGACGCCGTCGATCGCGCCGGATCGAGGCGTTCGAGGTCAGCGATTGGCGCCGGGCACCCACAGCACGTCGGTGCGCCCGTGGTCGTTGGCCCAACGGGCGGCGACGAAGAAGAAGTCGGAGAGGCGGTTGACGTAGGCGATCGCCACGTCGGAGACGGCGCCGGGGGTCTCGCCGATCATCTCGACCATCACCCGTTCGGCGCGGCGCGACACGGTGCGAGCGAGGTGGAGATGGGCGGCGGCCGGGCTGCCGCCGGGCAGGACGAAGGACTTCAGCGGCTCCAGGTCGGCGTTGAGGGTGTCGATCTCGCGTTCGAGCCGGTCGACCTGGGCCTGGACGACGCGCAGCGGCTCCCATTTGGTCTCGGCGTCGGGCGGCGTGGCGAGATCGGCGCCGAGGTCGAAGAGGTCGTTCTGGATGCGCGCCAGCATGGCGTCGAGTTCGGGCAGGTCGCGCGTATGGAGGCGGGCGAGACCGACCACGGAATTGGTCTCGTCGATCGTGCCGTAGGCGGCGACGCGCGGCGCGGACTTGGGGATGCGCTCGCCGGTGACCAGCGCCGTCGACCCGTCGTCGCCCTTGCGGGTGTAGATGCGATTGAGCACGACCACCTGAACTCTCCCCGTTCCCGTCGGTATCAGCCGCGCAGCCACAGCACCAGGACGACGGCGACGAGAGCGCCGGCCTGGAGGCCGACGCGCCAGCGCATCAGTCGTTGCGAGCGGGCGGGCGAGCCGCCGCGCGCCATGTTGAGAACGCCGAGGCCGAGGGCGCCGGCGACGCCGAGCATGAGGACGACCAGAACGATATCGAAGAACCGCATGGGCGCCGCCCCTTCTGCTCACTCGCGATCCGAAATCCGTCCCGCCAATCGCGACATCGCCGCGTCGCTCAACAGCCGGCGGGCGACATCGATGATCAGCGTCGGCGTCGTCACCCGATAGGTGGGGCGCGGCCGCGGCGATTCCAGCGCGTGCAGGAGTTTGTCGACGACGGCTTCCGGCGGCAACTTGAATCGGGTGGCGCCGCCACGGCCCATGCGGGCGAGACGGCGGCGATAGACCTCGGCGTGGACCGAGCGGTCGATGTCGACGTTCTGGACGAAGTGCCGGGTCGCGGTGGCGACGAAGCGGGTGGCGATCGGGCCGGGGCGGATCGAGGCGACCTCGATGCCGGAGCCGCGAAGCTCCATCCTGAGGGTGTCGGTGAGGCCTTCGAGAGCGAATTTCGAGGCGGTATAGGCACCGCGATACTTCATCGCGGCGATGCCGAGCACCGAGGAGCACTGGACGATGCGGCCGCGACCGGTCGCCCGCATCGCCGGGATCAGGCGACGGGTGAGATCGTGCCAGCCGAAGAAATTGGCCTCGAACTGGGCGCGCAGCACCTCGGGCGTCAGATCCTCGACGGCGCCGGGCTGGCCGTAGGCGCCGTTGTTGAAGAGGGCATAGAGGCGGCCGTCGGTGGCGTCGAGTACGCGGGTGGCGCAGGCCTCGATCGAGGCGGGGTCGGCATAGTCGAGAAAGATCGCCTCGACCCCGGAGAGCGCGGTCAGGGCATCGAGATCCTCGGTGCGGCGGGCGGTGGCGAAGACGCGCCAGCCGCGGCGCGCCAGGATCTCGACGGCGGCGCGACCGATGCCGGTCGACGCTCCGGTGACCAGGATCGATCGGTCGGCGATCGGCAGGCTCATGTTCGGGTTCCTCCGCCCGTCTGCGATCGGGCTTCGGCGCCCACTGTCGTGCGCCGGCCGGCGACGAGCAAGACCGCATACGCCGGAAATCGAAAACCGGCCGACGTTTCCGTCGACCGGTTCCGATGAGCTTGCGATGACCGTGTGAGATGTTGATCTCATTTTCGGTCGCGGAAAGCAATCAGAAACCTATGGAAAGGTTAATCCGGCAGAGGAACCGGCACCTAGGCCATGGACTCGAACCGCATCCAGAGTCGAGCGGCGGCGAGGAGCACGGCTGCGAGGTAGTTCGCCGCGAGTTTCTCGTAGCGGGTGGCCACACGCCGGAAGTGCTTTAATTTACAGAAGAACCGCTCGACGAGGTTGCGCTTTCGGTAGAGTTCGCGGTCGACGGATCGCTGCACGCGGCGATCCGAACAGGTCGGGATGTGCGCGGTCCCGCCGAGCGCGGCGACCAGTTCGAGGATGGCTCTGGCGTCGTATCCACGGTCACCCCGCCTTCCCCGTGCCCCTTCTGCAACCTGCTGCGGTTGGGCCGCACCGCGTTCCCTGCTAGAACCTGCACTGGAAGTGGCCGTTCATCACCGCCGCTGCGGTTGGGCCGCACCGCGTTCCCTGCTAGAACCGCGCTTCAGGTCGGGCAGCTTGGCGCTGTGCTGCGGTTGGGCCGCACCGCGTTCCCTGCTAGAACCAACGTCGCCGCCCAGACCTTCACCGCGACGCTGCGGTTGGGCCGCACCGCGTTCCCTGCTAGAACGGCGGATTGACGATCGAAGAGGTCGAGGCGGCTGCGGTTGGGCCGCACCGCGTTCCCTGCTAGAACGCCGCGTCCTGCGCCTCACCACCTTCGGCCGCTGCGGTTGGGCCGCACCGCGTTCCCTGCTAGAACGAAGCGGGCGATATCGGCCGTCGTGCGGGTGCTGCGGTTGGGCCGCACCGCGTTCCCTGCTAGAACTGAAACCGGGGTCTGGATGAAGGCCCGTCCGCTGCGGTTGGGCCGCACCGCGTTCCCTGCTAGAACGCCCTTCGGGAAACCCTCTGTTTTCAGAGGGTTTTTCGCCTTCTTGCGCCTGGAAATCAAGCCCTGTTTCATTCGATCGGCCAAGTCGGCGACGATTCAGAAGAGCGTGAGTTGATCGGGACGAGCAGGTCTCGGTTCGTCGGACTTGCCGCGATAGCTGCGGATGTCGGCATATTGGCGATCGGTGAACCAGATCACGTCGACCTTTCCGTCCTTCGGGACGTGGCGGCCGATCCTGCGGGTGATTGCTTCTGCCTGCTCCTTGCCTGCCGTGAAGCGTAGGTAACAGGAGAACTGCATCATCAGAAATCCCTCGTCCAAGAGGAATTGGCGAAATTTCGTCGCCCGCTTGCGTTCGGGCTTCGTCATGACCGGAAGATCGAACAAAGCCATCACCCACAAGACACGATACCCCGACAAGGAACTCACGGCACGCATAGTTCGGCATCCTCATCCGCTTCGAGGGGGATGAGGGGCTTTGGCAGCGCCAGTGTTTTGCGCTCTCCGGTGTAGACCTGCGCCAGCGTCACGGCCAAGCGCCCGAGAACGTTCGAAAGCGGCGTTCGCCCCTCCGCTGTCGCGAAATCGGCATGGAGGACCCCGGCGAGGCGCTTCTTGACGATCGGGTCGAGGCGATCGATCCCCTCGTCGGTCAAGTCGCGAACGATGAGGTCGACCGAGGGGCGAAAGGGTTCCATGAGGTCGTCGGCGAGGCGGAGCGCATCGCCCTTGCTGCGATGGTGCAATGCCAGCGAGGGGTGAAGCCCTGCCGCAACGATGGACCGCGCGGTGGCGGCTCTGAGGATTGTGTATCCGTAATTCAAGAGATCGTTCGTCGAACCCGCGTCTCGGATGCGTCGAAATCGTCGACCAAAGAGAGCGGGAAAGTATCTCTGAGAGGCGAGTGCTTCGAAATTGTCGGGGTCTCCCGAGCGCACTTTCGTCGCCAGAGTGCGAACCGTGCCTGCTCCGGCCCCGACGCGGTCGAGAGCTTCTGCCTGTGCCGTGATCTTTGCCTTGACGATCTCGGCCCAGAGCCGCTTGCGGACAGGAAGCGTCGCTTCTGCTTGGGCTTCTATTCGGCTGCCTTGATCGTGATGGCCGTCGACGGGAAGAACGAAGGCGCTCGGGCGAAAGTCGGGGCCGCTGATGACGAGTGGGGCTCCTCGACGGGCGAGAGCCGCCACGACTTGCGTGGTCATGCTCGCGGCGGGATTGGCGACGATGACCGCTTCGATGTCGTCTAGCGGAACCCTTCCAAGTTCGCCTTCCGGGCCTGAGATCGCCAGGAAGCCGCGTTCGAGACTGATGAGACCTGTGCGCGGATAGCCCTCGACGACCGTCTACTGACGTGATTCAC
>NZ_DAIPZB010000101.1:0-4195 GCF_036782435.1 Pinisolibacter sp.
ACATTCGGACGCCGACGGGAATCGCCGGGCGCGAATTTCAAAACGGCCTCTGAGGTGCACCTCAACATCATCGCTGCGTCGCAGCCGCGAAATCCGTGGCGAGTTCGGCGGCGCAGCAACGAATTGAGTTGCGCACCTCAGATTTTTGCGCGATCCATCGGGGCATGATCGATCAGACCGAAATCTCCGTTTCCACGCTGAAGGACGTCGCTCGCGAAGCGGGCGTTTCGATCGCCACCGTCGACCGGGTGTTGCACGGGCGCCCGGGGGTGCGGAAGGCCACCGTCACCAGGGTCGAAGAGACCATCGCTCGGCTGGGCTTCCGGCCGCACGCCGCGGCGGCGGAGCTGGCGCGGGGCAAAAGCTATCGCTTCTGCTTCGTCATGCCGGCGAGCCTCAACGCCTTCATGAGCGAGATCCAGGAGACGGTGCTGAAGGAGCGAGCGTGGCTGATGGCGCGACGCACCCTCGTCGACATCGTCGAGACCGACGTCTTCGATCCGAACGCCCTCACCCGGACGCTCGAGGAGGTCGGGTCGCGCTACGACGGCATCGCCGTGGTGGCGCTCGACCATCCGCGGGTGCGCGCCGCGATCGACGATCTGATGGCCGCCGGCGTCCACGTGGTGACGCTGGTCTCCGACGTCCCGGCATCGCACCGGGCGCGCTACGTCGGCATCGACAACATCGCGGCCGGACGCACCGCCGGGTCGCTGATCGGCCGGTTCATCGGCGGTCGCAAGGGCATGGTGGCGGTGGTCGCCGGCTCGCTGGCGCTCTCCGACCACACCGACCGCTTCATCGGCATATCCCGGGTGATCGCCTCGGATTTCCCGGATCTCGAGCTGATGCTGCCGGTCGAGGGCCGCGACGAGGACGCCACCAATCAGGCGCTGACGACCAAGCTCCTCACCGAGGTGCCCGACCTCGTCGGCATCTACAACATCGGCGCGGGCACCAGCGGCGTCGCCGCGGCGCTCGCGGAGACCGGGAAGGCCGGCAAGGTGGTGTTCGTCGGCCACGACCTCACGCAACACACCCGACGGTTCCTCCTCACCGGCATCATGGATGCGGTGATCTCGCAGAACCCCGGGCGAGAAGCGCGATCGGCCCTGCGCATTCTGCAGGCGCTGGCACGCAAGGAACCGATCTCCGCTGCCCAGGAGGTCATCGGCATCGACATCGTGATCCGCGAGAACCTGCCCTGAGGGCCGTTCCGGCGCGATCCGCTCAAGTGTGGAGGCGGGTGATGTATCTCGGTCTCGACATCGGTACGTCGAGCGTCAAGGCGGTCCTGGTGGACGCGAGCGATCGGGTGGTCGCCGTCGCCGAGCGCGCGCTCGAGGTCACCCGGCCGGAGCCGCTGTGGTCGGAACAGGATCCGGAGAGCTGGGTCGCCGGGACCTTCGCGGCGATCGACGAACTCGCCGCGAACCATCCGCGCGAGGTGGCGGCGGTGGCGGGCATCGGCCTTTCCGGTCAGATGCACGGCGCGGTGCTGCTCGACGCGAGCGAGAAGGTGCTGCGCCCGGCGATCCTGTGGAACGACGGTCGCTCCTTCGCCGAATGCCGGGCGCTCGAGGCGGCCTTTCCGACGCTTCACGCCGTCACCGGCAATCTCGCCATGCCGGGCTTCACCGCGCCGAAGCTGATGTGGGTCGCCCGCCACGAGCCGGAGGTCTTCGCGCGGACGGCGCGGGTGCTGTTGCCCAAGGCATTCGTGCGGCTGCGGCTCACCGGCCAGTCTCACGAGGACATGTCCGACGCCTCGGGGACGCTGTGGCTCGATCCGGCGAAGCGCGACTGGTCCGATGCGGCGCTCGCCGCGACGGGGATGACGCGCGCGCAGATGCCCGGGCTGGTCGAGGGCTCCGCGCCGGCCGGGCGGCTGCTGCCGGCGCTCTGCACCCGCTGGGGCATGACCACGCCGCCGGTGGTGGCGGGTGGCGCCGGCGACAATGCCGCGACCGCCGTCGGGCTCGGCGCCATCTCGCCCGGCGACGCCTTCCTGTCGCTCGGCACCTCGGGCGTGCTGTGGGTGACGACCGATCGCTTCGCGCCCAACCCGGCCTCGGCCGTCCATGCCTTCGCCCATGCGGTGCCGGGAACCTGGCACCAGATGGGGGTGATGCTGTCGGCGGCCGCCTGCCTGTCGTGGTGGGCCGACGTCTGCGGTGCTTCGGCGGGCGATCTTCTCGCCGAACTCGGGGACGACGCGACGCCCGGCGCCGGGCCGCTGTTCCTGCCCTATCTCAGCGGCGAGCGGACGCCCGCCAACGATCCCGAACTCAGGGCGGTCTTCGCCGGCCTCGGCGCCGGAGACGGGCGGGCGACGATGACCCGGGCGGTGCTCGAGGGCGTCGGCCATGCGGTCGTCGACAATCGCGATGCGCTCGCCGCCGCCGGCACCCGCGTCGCCGAAGTCGATCTCGTCGGCGGCGGATCGCGCTCGCGCCTGTGGGCGCAGATCCTCGCCGATCAGCTCGAGGTGCCGGTGCACCGGGTCGAGGAGGGTGCGGTGGGCGCGGCTCACGGCGCCGCCCGGCTCGGCCGGCTCGCCGCCACCGGTGAGGCGCCCGCCACCGTCTGCCACCGGCCGCGCCGGCTCGAAACCTTCCAACCGGATGCGGCCCGCGCCGCCGTCCATCGCGAGGTCCACGCCCGCTGGCGTCGGCTCGCCCCTTTCGCCAAGGAGATCCGCTCATGAACGCCCCCGCATCGCGCTTCTTCGGCGCGCTCGATCAGGTCCGCTACGAGGGCCCCGACAGCGACAATCCCCTCGCCTATCGCTGGTACGACAAGAACCGGGTGATCGCCGGCCGCACCATGGCCGAGCACCTGCGCTTCGCCGTCTGCTACTGGCATTCGTTCTGCTGGCCGGGCGGCGATCCGTTCGGCGGCGAGACCTTCCTGAGGCCGTGGATGCATGGGCTCGACGCGATGGAGATGGCCAAGGCCAAGGCCGATGTCGCCTTCGACCTCTTCCGCCTCCTCGACGTGCCGTTCTTCACCTTCCACGACATCGACGCGGCGCCGGAAGGGGCCGACCTCGTCGAGCAGAAAGCCAACGTCGCGGCGATCTGCGACGTCTTCGAGAAGAAGATGGCGGAGACCGGCGTCGGGCTGCTGTGGGGCACCGCCAACCTCTTCAGCCACCGCCGCTACATGGCGGGCGCCGCCACCAACCCGGATCCGGACGTCTTCGCCTATGCCGCCGGGCAGGTGCGGATCGCCCTCGAAGCGACCAAGCGGCTCGGTGGCGCCAACTACGTTCTGTGGGGTGGCCGAGAGGGTTACGAGACTCTGCTCAACACGAACATGAAGCGCGAACTCGATCAGCTCGGCCGCTTCCTGGCGATGGTGGCCGAGCACAAGCACACGATCGGCTTCTCCGGCCCGCTGCTGATCGAACCGAAGCCGCGCGAGCCGACGAAGCACCAGTACGACTTCGACGTCGCCACCGTCTACGGCTTCCTGGAGCGCTACGATCTCCTCGCCGACGTCAAGGTCAACATCGAGCAGAACCACGCGCTGCTCGCCGGGCACTCGTTCGAGCACGAGGTGATGCTGGCCAATGCGCTCGGCGTCTTCGGCTCGATCGACATCAACCGCGGTGATCCGCTGCTCGGCTGGGACACCGACCAGTTCGCCATGGACTTCTCGGAGATGACGCTGGTCCTCCACGAGATCCTCAAGCACGGTGGGTTCTCGACGGGCGGCCTCAACTTCGATGCCAAGATCCGCCGGCAGTCGATCGACCCGGCCGATCTCCTCCACGGCCACGTCGGCTCGATCGACGCCTGCGCCCGGGCGCTGATCAACGCCGCGGCGATGCTGGAGAAGGGAACGCTGGAGACGCCGCTGGCCGAGCGCTACGCCGGCTGGGACGCGCCGGAGGCCGGGGCCATCCTCGCCGGCGAGCGCAGCCTCGATCAGGTCGCCGACCGGGCGATCGCCGAGAAGCTCGACCCGAAGCCGCGCTCCGGGCGGCAGGAATACCTCGAGGGGTTGGTGTCGCGCTCGGTGTGATACCAAAGGCCGGAGGTGCTGACGCACCCGGCCTTTGAAGGAGCGCGAATTTCTCATTCGCATCAGGGGCATGAGAAATTCGCGTCAGGAATACCATCGGTCATTTTCAATGGCCGATGGTATGAGGAGACCTGTGCGCGGTTGGACCATCATGTTGATTTGATGC
>NZ_DAIPZB010000102.1:0-4015 GCF_036782435.1 Pinisolibacter sp.
ACGCCAACCTCTTCGACGACGAGGACGGCGACACCTTCTCGCTGATCTGGTCCCGCCCCAACGGGCGCCGCGGCGATTGAGCCGCCGACCGAGGCCCCGGCCTTCGGGCCGGGGCCTCTCTCACACGAAGAGCGAGGTAGAACGTGGCCGATCCGATCACGTCGCGAGGCGATACCTCGCCGGCGGATGACCGACGATGCGGCGGAACGCGGTGCTGAAGGCGCTCGCTGAGCGATAGCCGATCGTCTCGGCGATCTCCGAGAGGGGAGCCTCGGAGGACCGCAGCGCGTCCTTGGCCAGCGCCATCCGCCAATGCAGCAGATGGTCGATCGGCGCCATGCCGACGGTTCGGGTGAACCGTTCGGCGAAGGCGGCGCGGGACATGCCGACGGACGTCGCCAACTCGGCGACAGTCCATGCGTGGCGGACGTCCCCATGCATTTCGCGCAGGGCCGGACCGATCTTGGGATCGGAAAGGCCGGCCAGCAACTCGCCCCGCACCCCGCCGGGGGCACCGGTCTCGTGCCGTAATGCTTCTACCAGCATGACCTCCAACAGGCGCTCGAGGATCAACGAGCGGCCCGGACGGCGGTCGGTCGCCTCGTCGCCGATCGAAGCGAGCAGGCGGCCGACGCGGGTCGCGGTGACCTCGGTCGACCGGATGTGAATCACGGAAGGCAGGAGGCGCCCGAGGAGATCGGCATTGGCAGGGCCGAATTCGAAATGCCCCGCGATGAACCGCGTCACCGGCTCGTCGTCGGGATCGCCGACCGAGGTCACGGACGCGGACGATCCGGTGTGGACGGCTTCGAAGTCGAGCGGATCGACGCCGCCGCCGCTCCGCAGAACCCAAGGGGCCGGCGCGGTCATCAGCAGGAAGTCGCCGTTGCACGCCGGCAGGGGCGAACGCCCCGGCAGTTCCAGCCGACACGCCCCGGCGATGATCTGGCCGAACACGACATGGTCGTCACCGGGAAACCGCAGAGCCCAGTCGCCGTGGGCCTCGACGACCTTCCACAGGAGCGCCTGCGGTCGCAGCAGGGCGATGATCTGACTCAGCACATCCATTTCAGACGATCTCGAATGAGATGCGGATGTCGAATTATGGATCATCTCACGCAGGCTTCATAGGATGCGTCATGGACTTTTCGATGAGGTGACACCATGCGCAAGACCGTCTTGATCACCGGATGCTCGTCGGGTTTCGGCAAGGCCGCCGCCTTGCGGTTTCGCGACGCCGATTGGAACGTCGTCGCGACGATGACCAATACCGACGCGTGGTCGGAGCCCGCGTCGGAAAACGTGCTCGTCGTGCCGCTCGACATCCGCGACGACGCTTCTATCGGCGCCGCCCTGGCGCGGGCGATCGATCGCTTCGGCCGCATTGATTGCGTCGTCAACAATGCCGGCATGGGATTGTTCTCGGTGTTCGAGGCGACGCCGATGGAAACCGTCCGCGCCCTCTTCGAGACCAATGTCTTCGGCGCGATGCGGGTCATGCAAGCGATCTTCCCACACTTCCGCGACAACGGCGGCGGGCGCATCGTCAACGTCAGTTCCTCGTCGGCGATCGTCCCGGAGCCGTTGCTGTCGGTCTACAGCGCCAGCAAGTGGGCGGTCGACGGCTTCACCGAATCCGTCCGCCACGAGTTGGCGACCCAGAAAATCGTGGTGAAACTGGTCGAGCCGGGCCTGGTGAAGGAGACCAATTTCATCCAGCGCGCCCTGGAGACGTCGCAGGCCGTGCCGGTGCCACCGGCCTATCGGGCCTATGCCGACCAGATCGCCCAGATGTATCTGGGTCCGTCGCCCTTTCGGCTTTCGACCGCGCAGGACGTCGCGGCCGCCATTTTCACTGCGGCGACCGACGACACCGACCAGCTCCGCTACAATGTCGGCGAAGACTCGCTGACCCTGGCCCATATGCGGCGTGAAACCTCCGAGGTCGAGTACAATGCCTGGACCTTGGCGAGATACGGCGCGGTCCGACCGGCGTGAGGAGGACGACATGACCTCGCGAGGTCCGATGAAGTTGATGATCGTCGGCGCGACCGGTCTGGTGGGACGCCATGTCCTCGAACTGGCGCTCGCCGATCCGCACATCGGCATCGTGGTCGCGCCGGTACGGCGACCGGTCGGCGCGCGACCGAAGCTGGAGGCGCCGGTGATCGACTACGAGCGCTTGCCGGAAGAAGCCGAGTGGTGGCACGTCCACGCCGTCGTCTGTGCGCTCGGAACGACGATGAAGGAGGCGCGATCCCGGGAGGCGTTTCGTCGCGTCGATCACGACTATCCGCTCGAAATCGCCCGTCTTGCTCGGAAGCACGGCGCCCGGCGCTTCGCCCTGAACTCGGCGGCGGGAGCCCATCCGGGATCGCCATTCTTCTATTTCCGGGTGAAGGGCGATCTCGAGCGGGATCTGACGTCGATCGGATTCGGGTTCCTCACCTTCGTCAGACCCGGATTGATCGGTGGCGACCGCGCCGAAATCCGGCTGGGCGAGCGGATCGCGTCCGTGCTGCTCGAAGCGATCGGCCCGATCCTGCCGCGTCGCCTGCGGATCAATCCCGCCGCGAACATCGCACGTGCCCTGCTCGATGCGGCGATCGATGGACCGCCGGGCGTTCATGTGGTGGACGCAGCCGATCTGACGTGACCCGGCTCGTCGTGATCCACCGCGTCGTTCGACGACCGAACAGCGGATTCCCGAACGACTGCGCGACGCGACTGATTGCGTCAATTATGCTGCACTGCACAAAATCTGCCGAACCGTCGGTTGACGTGGATGGCCGGCGCTGCGACCCTCGGTCTTCAACGGCTCGACCGCGAGGTTTCATGTCGGACGACGTCACCCGAACCGACAAGCTGGTGAGCGCGACGCTGCGACTTCGGACGGCGCTCTCCACCACATTGTTGGCGCTTGCCGATATCGAGGGGGCCTCTTCGCTCGAGGAGGCGCACGGCAAGGCGAGGACCGCTCGTCTCGAAGCTCGGGCCATCCTCGCCGCAGCGCGGAAGGCGGCCGCCGACGATCGAACCGGCGGATGATGATCAGCGATCCCAGACGAGATCGGCTATCCGTGGATCGCTGAAGAAGGCATTTCGCCCGAACTCCAATCGCACGACCGGGAATTCGCAGAGCGCCTGAACGCCGTGGCGCGACAACCGCATCCGCCATGTCCGCCGTTCGATCGGAGCGGGCTCGGCGAAGGCGGAGCAGGTGAGAACCGCCAGGGCCATGCCGTGCTCGGGATCGCGTACCGAACCGTAGCACAGCAGGGTGATCTCGGCTTCACGCGCCTGGTCCGCCAGCGCTTGGCAGGCCTCGTAACGGACCGGATCCGACCATGCCTCGGCGTCTCGATCGAGCGACGGGACCGTCAGATCGAGACAACGGTCGGTAGCGATCGCCGCCGCGAACGCCGTGTACTCTGCGGCGTCGTCCGGCCAGGGCGTCGCGGGCGACTCGGCGAAGAACAGGAGCCGGTAGAAGGCCATTTCCGCGACGGCGGTCTCCGGCCGTTCCGCTGCGTAGAACACCCCCGCCGTGCGACCTGCACGACGAAACCGTGAACCGGTCGGATAGGGCGGGTCGTAGCGGAACGGTGTGGCGAGCAGGTAGTCGAGGCCGCGGCATTCGACCGGCAGCGGCGGTTTGGTCACCTCGAGCAATTCTTCGAGCAGCGCCTGCTCGCCGAGGTCATCGACGAGCTTCAGCGTGGAGACGCGGTGTTGCGCTTCGACCAGACGCCAGCCTCGACCGTGCCACGGCTTTGATTCAGACGCGAGCGCGTCGGGCGTCCAGGTAGGCGATGACATCGATGAGCCCCGTGATGGTGCCGATCCGCTCGATCGGTGTGGATCCGAGGGCGGTGTTGGCATTGGCCATCCAGGCGCGCGCCACGGCTTCGTCGCCGCCGGTCACCGCATCGAGAGACCGGAAGAGACGCACGAAGAGGACGGCCAGTTCGTAGGGCTTGCTCTCCGGCTCGAGCGCGACGTCGCCGCGCTTCAT
>NZ_DAIPZB010000103.1:0-3526 GCF_036782435.1 Pinisolibacter sp.
CACATTAAACGCATCAAATCAACATGATGGTCCAACCGCGCACAGGTCTCATAATTGCTCATCGGCGATGATCCGAACGTCTGCGGCCGGCCGAACGTGGCGGCCTAAGGACGCCGCCCATATCGGCGCCCCCCCGCCGGCCAACCGCCAGCTACACCACCTCGGGGGACGCGAACAAGAAGTCGGTAGGCGCTCGAGGAGAGATGCGACTCCACGACATCGTCCGCCTGCCGTGTACATTGTCGATCGTTCCGGTCGGTGTCGAGCCGACTCACGCTTCGATGACACCGCCAGTTTCCCGACGACAATACCCGATCCGGTACTGTCGATGGATGATCGGATCGTTCCGAACTTCTACAACTTCACCATGCCGTATCTTTGTCGCAGAAGAGAGATCTCTCGATGTTGTCGCGCGGTCCGGGAGCGGCCATGTCGGCGGCTCACGAGAACCACCGACGATGATCACGCATTCGTTCCCTCCGGGGCCCGACTTCTCGATGGCCGGCCGGCGAGCGACTTCCTATCGTCCTTCTCCGCGCCGCGATTCACGGGGCCGGCCACCGCCAGGGGACCTCTCGCATGCCGATCGAAAACTGGAGTGGCGGCTACGATGTCGGGCTCGAGTACGTCTTCGACCATCATCCGGAGATGGACCCCTCGCGGGTCGGATGGGCACTGTGGCGGGCCGGCCTTGCGGCGCCGGAGATCCGCACCGCCTGCGAACTGGGTTATGGGCAGGGTGTCGGCGTGGTGCTCCACGGGACGGCCGGCGATGCCGCGTGGTGGGGCTGCGA
This sequence comes from Pinisolibacter sp., assembly GCF_036782435.1. Lineage (NCBI taxonomy): Bacteria > Pseudomonadati > Pseudomonadota > Alphaproteobacteria > Hyphomicrobiales > Ancalomicrobiaceae > Pinisolibacter > Pinisolibacter sp. Next base: position 795 of record NZ_DAIPZB010000103.1, read on the forward strand.
TTTCATGCCGGGCCATACCGCAGGGGCACGCGACCTCGCCCGGGCCGGTGGCGCGCCGATCACGCTGGGCGAGGACAGTTTCGCCGAGTTCGCGGCTCGCGACGACCTGCCGATGTTCGACTACGTCGCGTTGCACGGGGTGTGGAGTTGGGTCTCGGCCGAGGATCGCCGCACCATCGTGGCATTCCTGCGGCGGCGTCTCGTCAGCGGCGGCGTCGTCTACATCAGTTACAACGTTCGCGCCGGTTGGTCGCAACACCAGCACCTGCGCAATCTCCTGAAGCAGTTCGTCGAACGGCACACGCCGGCGGCGACGCCACCGGGCGAGCGGATCGATGCGGCGCTCGACTACCTGGAGCGGCTCGCCCCGACCATTCCGGCATCGGGCGCATCCTCCATGACCTTCGCGGAAAGCGTCGCGCATTTCCGATCGATGGACCGCCGCTATCTGGCGCACGAACTCCTGCACGACGAATGGGCGGCCTTCGACTTCCCCGACGTGGTTCGCGATCTGGCGGCGGCGAAGCTGACCTACGCGGGATCGGCCGACCTGCTCGACACCGTCGCGGCGATCGGCACGACACCCGAACAGGCCGACTTTCTCGGGCGGATCGACGACCCGATCCTGCGGGAGGCGACCCGCGACGTCATGATCGGCCGCCGGTTCCGCCACGATCTCTTCGTCCGGGGACCGCGCGTCCTGCCGACCTCGCGGTTGGTCGAGGGGATCCGCGATCGACGCGTGATCCTCACGCGGCCGGCCCGCGAGGTCTTCGACAAGTTCTCCGGCGCTCAGGGCAAGGGCGTTCTTCGCAAGGAGACCTATCTCGCTCTCGTCGCCGGGCTCGGCGATCTCGTGGCCCACCGGATCGGCGACGTCTTCGACACCGCCGCCGCGCCGGGCACGACGCTCGGGCAGATCTTCGAGGCGATCAGCGTTCTCGTCGCGATGGGCGATGTCGCTCTGGTGCAGAGCGACGAGGCGACGCAGACGGCGCGGCCGCGGACCGCTCGGTTGAACGCCGAGATCGCCCGCCGCGCCCGCGACGGCTCGGAGATTTCGGCTCTGGCGAGCCCGATCACCGGCGGCGGGATCGCCTGCGACCTGATCGAGCGGTTGTTCGTCGACGCCTACCTCGCGGGTTCGCGCACCTCCGCCGATTGGGCCGAGCATGCGCGGGAATGCCTGTCGATGCTGGGTTGGGACATCGGGTCGGACGGGGACGGAGCGGGAGGTGAGGCGGATCGCCTCGGCGAACTCCGGCAGCTCGCCGACCGCTTCCTCGCCGACCGTCTCCCACAACTGCGCGCCCTCGGTGTCGTCGACTGAATCATGGGCCCGGTCGGTCGTGACGGGCGCCCATCGAGTGGTCCAGGTCGATCGTCGATCGAGGGTCGGCCCGGCGCCAGGGCGGGCGTCGAAGCTGGTCGGGGTTGCGGAGGTGCTCGCCCTCGCGTCGTCGGGATGAAGACCTCGAGCGCAGCTGGTTCCGCTGCCGTCGACGCGCGCACCTGTGCAATCGCGTATGCGCGGGTACATGGGCGACGTGCGCCCGTGCGGAACCGCGGGTGGGAGCGGCGATCGGATCAGCGGCTGCGGCAGATGACCAGGCCGGAGAAGTCCTTGGCGATCTCGGCGACGTCGGCGACCGATTTGTCGGCGGTGGTGGCTTCCTGGGCGTAGGGGATCTCGTTGGCGTCGAGGAACAGTGCCAGGACGCTCGACTTGATGGCGAAGTTGACGTTCTGCAGCACCTCGACGCCGCCGGCGACGCGCGACTTGATGTCGGTCTTGGCGACGACGACGCCGACCACTCGGCCCGACTGGTCGACCACCGCGCCGCCGGAGTTGCCGGATTGGACGGGGGCGGAGATCTGCATCCGGGTGACGTCTTCGCGCGGGCCGGCGAGAGCGGAGATCAGGCCGGTGGTGAGATTGCCGGTGACGGTCAGCTCGCCGACCAGCGGATAGCCGAACAGCACGATCGAATCACCGAGCCGGGCGGCCCGGCCACCACGCAGGCGAGCGACGCTGGCGGGCTTCACCGCGGCCTGAAGGACCGCGAGGTCGTTCTGCGGCGAGCGCGCCTTGACGGTGGCGGCGACGGTGTCGCCGCTCGGCAGCTTGATCCGGGTCTCGGCGCAGTTCTCGACGACATGGGCGTTGGTGACGAGATGGCCGGCTTCGGAGACGAAGAAGCCGGTGCCGGTGGAGAGCGACGGGCGCTTCTCGGGCTCCGGTTTCGCCGGCTCGGGCTTGGCGACGGCGACGGCCGGGGCGCGCTGCGGCTCGGGCTTCTCCTCGTTCTCCGGCTTCGCCTCGTCGATCACCAGACGGCCGTCGCGCAGGTCCTTCGTGCAGTCCAGGGTGGCGGAAACGGCGGCGCGGGTGCCGGAGAGGTTGAAGCCGTCGAGCCGGCGGCCGCGCAGGTCGAGGCGGACCGACGAGTAGTTGGCGAAGTCGAGGACGAATTCGGACTTGATCTTCTCCAGCGCCAGACCGGGGAGTGTGCCGGCGCGGACGCCGATGGCGGTTCCCTTCCAGCGCTTGCGGCCGTCGAAGGTGAGGGCGATGTCGTAACGGGCGCCCGCCTGGACCTGGGTCCAGTCGCGGTTGGCGTAGAGCATGAAGGCGCTGTCGGTGCGTCGGTCGAAGCCGACCTCGATCACCGTGCCCGACTGATGAGACCTGTGCGCGGTTGGACCATCATGTTGATTTGATGCGTTTAATG
>NZ_DAIPZB010000104.1:0-2980 GCF_036782435.1 Pinisolibacter sp.
GATCTTCGGGGAAGTCTTGGTCATGGATCCTGCTCCACGACGAGCGCCGAGAGACTCTCTCTTCGGCCCGAACTCGTCACGAAGCGCAGCGCCGCCCTCTTCCTCTCGAGGACGGCGCCGCAGGGGCGGAAACACGGGCGGGGCAGGGAAGCGAGGATGAGGAGCTCCCCCCCCGCCCTCGGGATCAGGCCGCCCGGTCGAGCAGCTTCTTCGCCTTCGCCTCCATGTCGAGGCGGGCATCCTGATGCGGCTTGTCGCGGGCGACCGCCGTGATCCCTTGCACGAAGTCGAAGATGCTCGCCGGCGGGTGGCCCTCCTCGGCGAGCACCGTCTCGATGATCTTCGCCGTCTCGCCTTTCGAGAAGCCACGGCGCCGCAGGAAGTCGCCGCGGTCCTCGTCGGTCTTGGCGACGATCCGCTCCCGCGCCGCCCGGATGCCCTCGACGAAGGGGCGGGGCGACGAATTGGCGAAGTTCATCAGCGCCGGCGCCGCCTCGTGGGCGAAGCGTGAGGCGGCGTATTTGGAATGGCGGATGGTGATCTCCTCGAAATCCTCGACGCCCCACAGGTTCCGGTTCTGACACACGGCGCGCAGGTAGAAGCTCGCCATGCCGAGCGTCTTGGCGCCGACCTCCGAGTTCCAGCAGTAGAAGCCGCGGAAGAACAGGTCGGGCGAGCCGTCGGGCAGCCGCCCCGCCTCGATCGGGTTGAGATCGTCGACCAGAAACAGGAACACATCGCGGTCGCTGGCATAGAGTGTCGTCGTGTCCCGGGTCGCGTCGACGCACGGGTTGTAGATGCCGGTCGACCAGTCGAGCACGCCCGGGATCTTCCAGCGCGTGTCGCCGGTGCCGTTGCCGGCGATGCGCTGCACCGCCTCGACCAGCTCGTGGTCGTAGATGCGGCCATAGTCCGGGCCGGTGACCGCACGCAGCTCGACCCTACCGTCGTCGGTCTCGAGCGTCTTGATCTGCTCGCCGCGGTGGGTGCCGAGCCCATACTGCAGATTGATGCCGGCGAGCGCGGCGGGGAGCTGACGGAGGTAGGCGGCCGGCGCACCGACTTGGGCGGCGAGCTGGCCGAAGCTCCAATGCGTCGGAACGACCGGCGCCTCCGCCCCCGGCAGGATCAGCGCCAGGCGCTCACCGTCGCTGCGGTTCGCCTCGAACTGGATTAGGTCGGTCGCGACGACGCGGGTACGGCTGCGCTCCGACCGGTCACGCACGGCGCGGCCCAGATCGCCGAGCGACAGGAACCGCTCGTCGTCAGGCCGCGAAAACCACTCCGACGACACCCGCCCGACCCGCTCGCCGCGCGTCACATCCACCTTGTAGCCGCCGCTCGCCTCGCGCCGCGCATCGAGAACCTGCATGTTCATGGAACCGATCTCCGCGACGGGCGCCGGAAGACCCTCTCTCCGGCCCTCACCCGTCACCGACCTGCCGTCCGCCCTCTCCCTCTCGCGGCCTCCCGGCACGGCGGGCGCCCGAGGGGCGGGCCTCGGTCGCCGCGGCACGCCTCCTTATCGGGGCGCCTTCGTCGCGTGGGGAAGCGGGCTCAATGAGCCCGCCACGGATCGTATTCGGCGAGGACCTCGACATCGTCGCCCTCGTCGAGTTCGTCGGCCGGCAGGACGCCGAATTCGGCGCCGGAGCGAAAGAGAACGACCGGGACCATCAGGGTACGGGCGAGATCGAGCGCATGAGACCGAGCGAGAGCGAGATCGTGGGACACGGGGGAGGCTCCATCCGGGAGCGGGGCCGATCCCCGCTCGGTGGCGCCCTGTGGTCGAACCCCGGCCGCGATCACCGAACCGGCCCCGGTCGGTCGGCGGCACGCATGCGTAGCCGACCCCGAAGCGGGTTGATCGTGGAAGGCAGGGGTTCGACGGGATGCCGTCGATCAGAGCGGAGGTCGGTTTCGCTTCTCGTCGAGTGCCTTCACGGCCTCATCGAACCGACAGCAGTCCAGAGCTGCATCGCAGCGCGACCCGCACCCTGCACGCGGATGAGGAGGAATTTCAGCCGTGGTAAGCCTCCGAGGCAACCTTCCCCGTCTCCGGAGCAGAACCCATGGACCTCCTCGCCGCCTCCGCCGCGTTCCTGCGGCATTGCCGAACCGGTCGCGACCTCTCGGCCAACACGATCAAGGCCTACACCCAAGATCTCGGCGATCTCCGACGCTACCTCGCCGACGGCGCTCACGCCTCGCCTGCCACCGCTTCGGGTCTGACCGCCTATGCCGAATGGCTGATCGGCCCACGCGGGCTCGCTCCGGCCACGGTGAAGCGACGCCTCGCCTGCCTGCGCGCGCTCTTCGCCTGGGCCGAGCGGCGAGGCGACATCGCTGCCTCACCGTTCCGAACCGCCGAGGTACGGATCCGCCTGCCCAAGCGCCTGCCGCGTTGCCTCACCGCCGTGGAACTGCGGCGCCTCTTCACCGCACGTCGTGAAGCATCGGCACCGATCGCTCTCGCGATCCTCCTGCTCTTCACCACCGGGATGCGCGTGGCCGAACTCACGGCCCTGCGGGTCGGCGACATCGACCTCGAGCGCCGGACGTTGCGGGTTCGCGGCAAAGGCAATCGCGAACGGCAGGTCTTCCTGACGTCCAGCGAAGTGGTCGGCGAGGTGCGTGCCTTCATGAAGGACCAAGGGCTGCATCGCGCGGCACCAGCAACGCCACTACTGCGAAGTGAAGTCGGTGGCCGGATATCGACCGACCGCGTCCGCCGGGGCTTACGCCGTCTCGCCGAGCGCGCCGGCCTCACCCGCCGCATCACGCCCCACATGCTGCGTCACTCGGCGGCGACGAGCCTCCTCGAAGCCGGCATCGACATCCGCTTCGTCCAACGCCTCCTCGGCCATCGCTCAATTTCGACGACGGAAATCTACACCCACGTCAGCGACGAACGGCTGAAACAAGCCGTTCTGAAGGCCAACACCCTGGGGAGACTGCGAGTGGGATAACTGGGAATTAT
>NZ_DAIPZB010000105.1:0-2686 GCF_036782435.1 Pinisolibacter sp.
CTCCCTCATACCATCGGCCATTGAAAATGACCGATGGTATTCCTGACGCGAATTTCTCATGCCCCTGACGCAGATGAGAAATTCGCGTGTGTTCAAAGGCCGGGTGCGTCAGCACTTTCGGCCTTTGGTATCAATTGTCGGTGACGATCTTCACCAATCGGCCGGCGTCCGGCATCTCGCCGGCGCCGAGGCCGTTGAGGATGCGGAAGAGATCGGCCTTGCGGTCGGTGCCCGACATCTGCTCGGTCAACCGGTCGAGCGTGTCACCCGGCTTGACCCGCACGATGCGGATGCGGAGCGGACGCAGCCGCGTCGATTCCTCCGCCGTCAGACGGCGGAAGCTCGCCATCGTGTCGGCGAGAGCGGTGTCGAGCAGCGCCCCCTCCTCCTGCGCGGCGAAGATGAAGCGGAACACCGTCCGTGCCTTGCGCACCACGCCGATGCGGAAGGTCCAGCCGTCGGCGCGCGCCGTCGCGGTGGCCGCCGGCAGGTCGCCGATCGTCGTCGTCGCGATCGAGTCGCCGACGAGGCCGTTGATCCAGCCCGAAGCGAGATAGGACGTCAGCGACACGTCCGGGGAGAGCGAGACGCCGTCGAAGCGCATCGCCATGCCCTGCGCGTCGGTCGCCAACACCGCCTTGGTGGTGTTCTCCAGCGTGTAGCCGACCGGCACGGTGAACTGGATGCCGAGCGCCTTGTGCAGGAACGACCGGCCGCGCACGAAGCCTTCCGACGGATCGTCGCCGAAGACCATGCCGTCGAGGCCCTTCAGATACTGCTCGCGCTCCTGCTCGCCGATGCCCGGCGCCCCGATCTCGCGCGCCGAACGGACCGCGAAGGAGATGCGCTCCGGCGTCGAGGGATGCGAGGACAGGAAGTCCGGGTTCTTCGACGCCCCGCCGCGCGACGAGCGGAACTCGGCGTAGCGCGCCATCGACGAGAGGAACCGCGACGCCGCGAAGGGATCGAACCCGGCCCGCGCCAGGGTGCGCACGCCGATGCCGTCGGCCTCGAGCTCCTGCACCTGCGAGAAGCGCGCCAGCGACAGCTGCGTCGAGGCGAGCGCCAGGCGTTGGGCGTCCTGGTCCTGCATGACGTTGGCCATCTTGGTGACTTCCGAGGCCACCTCCGCCCGCCGCGCCCGGGCGACGGCGTGGCGCGCCGTGACGTGCGCCATCTCGTGGGCGATCACCGCCGCCACTTCCGAGGTGTCGTCGGCGAGGCCGATGAGACCGCGGGTGACGTAGAGATTGCCGCTCGGCAGCGCGAAGGCGTTCACCGCCGGCGAATTGAGGATGGTGATGCGGTAGCTCTGCGAGGGATCGTCCGAGGCCGCGACGATGCGCCCGACGGCGCGCGCCACCGCCTGCGCCGCGGCCGGATCGTCGTAGACGCCACCGTAGCTGGCGACGATGCGATCGTGTTCGGGGTCGAGCCCGGGATTGGCCGCCACCGCCAGCACGTTCGACGTCGAACCGGCCTGCGAGATCAGCGGGTCGGTGGTTCCGAGCCCGCCGATGGAGGAGCAGCCCGAGAGCGCCGCGATCGCCGAGACGAGAAGCGCCGTCGCCGCGAGGCGCTTCACCCCGCCACGGACCACCATCCCTCGATCGATCGTCGGACGACCCGCCACTACCTTCTCACCCGTTCGATGTTCTCCGGCACCTCGACGGCGATCCGCGGTCCGCCGCGATGGGTCACCACCCCGCGGACCCTGACCGTCCAGCCTCGCGCCGCCGTCGCGTCGAAACCGGCGGCCCGGAAACCTTCGAGGTCCTTATCGTCCATGACCACGGCGAAGTCACGTCGGAAGTCCTCGCCGAAATTCAACCAGATGTGACCGCCGGATCGCCCGATCGATCGCACCCTTCCCTCGACCACCGCCCATCGGCCGACCCGCGAGACGAGATCCCCCGCCTCCGCCGGCACCACCGCGAAAGCGGACATCGCCCACAGGCCGCGCCGCGCGTCCATCGCCGCCCGTTCCTCGGCCAGGAGCGCCGCCGCACAGCCACGGTCCACTCGCGACGGCGTCACCCTCAGATGACCGGCCGCCACCAGCTCCGCTTCGATCCACTGCCCTCTTTCGGTGTCGTAAAGATGACCGAGGCGCCGCCCGTGACGATCGGTCCCGGTTTCGGTGAGAGCGATCTCCCGCCCTTCGACCCGATCGGCGAGCGCCGCGCGCGCCGCCGCATCGACGTCCGCCGCCTCGCGCGACGCACGTTCACCGCCGATGAACGGTGGCCGCGGCGCCTCCACCCCGGCGAGGCGGACCCGACGCCCGTCGACGAGTACGATCTCGTCGCCGCGCACCACCCGCTCCGCCCACACCGGTTCGCCCTCCGGCGAAGCGCAGACGGGCTCCGCCGCCGCCGCGATCGACGGGATCGACACCGCTGCGATCAGGAGCACGACGAGACGACGATCGTCGCGAGCCGGCCCGCCCCTCGTCTCCCGCTCATCGCCGCCGCCGTCACTCGATCGCATTCCTCTCCCGACCTTCCTGCTGCACGTCGCCTCGAAACATGCTATGCGACCGGCGTCCGACGGTACCGGCCGGATCGCCCGACCGCCCCGTCCGACCATCGCCGCCTCACCCGAGGCTCGGCCGTCCCGGTAGCTCAGCAGGATAGAGCAACGGTTTCCTAAACCGTAGGTCAGGGGTTCGAATCCCTTCCGGGAC
>NZ_DAIPZB010000106.1:0-2370 GCF_036782435.1 Pinisolibacter sp.
TGTCGGGGACCATCCAGAACGACATCCTCAAGGAGTTCATGGTCCGCAACACCTACATCTATCCGCCGTCGCCCTCGATGCGGATCATCGCCGACATCTTCGCCTACACGTCGCAGCACATGCCGAAGTTCAACTCGATCTCGATCTCCGGCTATCACATGCAGGAGGCGGGAGCGACGGCGGACCTCGAGCTCGCCTACACGATCGCCGACGGCATCGAGTACATCCGCGCCGGCAAGGCGGCGGGTCTCGACGTCGACGCGTTCGCGCCGCGCCTGTCGTTCTTCTGGGCGATCGGCATGAACTTCTTCATGGAGGTCGCCAAGCTGCGCGCCGCGCGTCTGATCTGGGCGAAGCTGGTGGAGGAGAACTTCCATCCCAAGAGCGACAAGTCGCTCTCCCTGCGGACGCACTCACAGACCTCCGGCTGGTCGCTGACCGCCCAGGACGTCTTCAACAACGTGGTGCGCACGGCGATCGAGGCGATGGCGGCGACGCAGGGCCACACCCAGTCGCTGCACACCAATGCGCTCGACGAGGCGCTGGCGCTGCCGACCGACTTCTCGGCCCGCATCGCCCGCAACACCCAGATCCTGCTGCAGCAGGAGAGCGGCACCTGCGCCACCATCGATCCCTGGGGCGGCTCGGCCTATGTCGAGCGGCTGACCGCCGAGTTGGCCGAAAAGGCGCTCGCTCACATCGCCGAGGTCGAGGAACTCGGCGGCATGGCCAAGGCGATCGAGGCCGGCATCCCCAAGCTGCGCATCGAGGAGGCCGCCGCCAAGACCCAGGCGCGCATCGACTCGGGCGCCCAGACGGTGGTCGGGGTCAACAAGTACAAGCCGGCGTCGGAAGCGGCGATCGACGTGCTCAAGGTCGACAACTCGGCGGTGCGCGCGGCGCAGATCGACAAGCTGAAGCGCCTCAAGGCGGAGCGCGACGAGGCCGACTGTCAGGCGGCGCTCGACGCCCTGACCGCGGCGGCGGGCGGCGAAGGCAACCTGCTCGACCTCGCCATCAAGGCGGCGCGGGCCAAGGCCACCGTCGGCGAGATCTCCTTCGCGCTCGAGAAGGTCTTCGGCCGCCACAAGGCCGAGATCCGCTCGATCCAGGGTGTCTACAAGCGCGAGGTCTCCCGCATGAGCGACGCGGTCGAGAAGGTTCAGAAGCTGGTCGCCGAATTCGAGGCGCACGACGGCCGCCGGCCGCGCATCCTGGTCGCCAAGATGGGCCAGGACGGCCACGACCGCGGCCAGAAGGTGATCGCTTCGGCCTTCGCCGACCTCGGCTTCGACGTCGACATCGGACCGCTGTTCGCCACGCCGGAAGAGGCGGCGCGGCAGGCGGTGGAGAACGACGTCCACATCGTCGGCGTCTCCTCGCTGGCGGCCGGCCATCTGACGCTCGTTCCGGCGCTGAAGACGGCGCTGGAGGCGGAGGGCCGCGGCGACATCATGATCGTCGTCGGCGGCGTCATCCCGCCCCAGGACTTCCAGGCGCTGATCGATGCCGGCGCCGCGGCGATCTTCCCGCCCGGCACCGTCATCGCCGACGCGGCGGGAAAGCTCCTCACCGACCTTTCGGCCAAGCTCGGCTACGGCCCGGCCGCCGCGGCGCAGTGAACGCGGAAACGCGCGTCGATTCACGATCGACACGAGGATCCGTCGCGGGCGACCGCGACGGATCCTCGTCATTTCTGCAGATGGATTGCCGGGCGCGGAGTGACGCGGGTAGGATCGCTCGGTGGAACCCCCATTCGGAGATCGACGGATGAAGAGCACCATCGCCGCAGCCGCGCTCATGACCCTGATCGCCACCCTCCCCGCCCCGCAGGCCCGGGCCCAGGACGTGCTCGGCGGCGCGCTCCTCGGCGGCGCGGCGGGCGCCATCATCGGCGGTGCCGCCACCGGCAGGGGCGGAGGCGCGGCCGTCGGCGCGGTGATCGGCGCGACGACCGGTGCGCTCATCGCCAACGAAGCCGAACGCCGGCGCGGCGGATACTACTGGTGGAAGGGCAACTGCTACCTGAAGCGCGGCGGCGAGTGGTACCGGGTGAAGCGCCGCTATTGCTCCTGACACGGACTTCGTGATCCGCGACCTCGGCCGATCCGCTCGGCACACGCCGGCGGATCGTGGTCGCGGTCGCGGTCGTATGACGCCTTCGTGTGATCGCGGGGGCCCTGCCGCCGTCTCATACCGAGTTCACGAAATTCGGACTCGTCCGAATTTCGTGAGTTGCGGCCTGACCGGCCGACGCCCGTTCGGGCTTGCCTTCGCGGATGAAGTTCCGAACAGGTCAGAACTTCATCCGCTCAGTATCACGAGACCTGTGCGCGGTTGGACCATCATGTTGATTTGATGCGTTTAATG
>NZ_DAIPZB010000107.1:0-2325 GCF_036782435.1 Pinisolibacter sp.
AGTGAATCACGTCAGCAGACGGTCGTCGAGGGCTATCCGCGCACAGGTCTCATCAGATCGTCCCGACCGTCTTCAGCCGCATGCGCGGGTGGACCTCGGCCTGGCTCATGATCACGGTGTGGGGGCGGAAGCGTTCGACGATGGAGCGGACGTGGGGGCGGATGCCGGGGCTGGTCAACAGCACCGGAATCTCGCCGATGCGCGCCGCGTCCTCGAACCCGTCGCGCACCGAATTGACGAATTCCCCGAGCTTGGAGGGCGCCATGGCGAGGCTCTTCTGCTCGCCGTCGCCGACCAGGGCCTCGGCGAAGGCGACCTCCCAGGCCGGCGACATGGCGAGGATCGGCAGGTAGCCCATGGGCGACAGGTTCGCCGCCGAGATCTGGCGGGCGAGACGGCCGCGCACGTGTTCGGTGATGGTCTGCACCGAGCGTGAGTAGGCCACCGCCTCGGCGACGCCCTCGAGGATGGCGGAGAGGTCGCGGATCGAGACGCGCTCTGCGAGCAGGCCCTGCAGCACCCGTTGGATGCCGGACATGTTGATCTGCGAGGGGACGATGTCCTCGAACAGCTTGTGCTGCTCCTTGGGCAGATCGGCGATCAGCTTGGAGACGTCGGCGTAGGAGAGGAGGTCGGCGATGTTGGCCTTGAGGATCTCGGTCAGGTGGGTGGAGAGCACCGTCGGCGGGTCGACGACGGTGAGGCCGCGGATCGCCGCCTCCTCCTTCAGTGCCGGATCGATCCAGGTCGCCGGCAGGCCGAAGGTCGGCTCGGTGGTGTGGGTGCCGGGCATGTCGATCGGCCGACCCTCGGGATCCATGACCATGAACTGGTTGGGGTAGACTTGACCGCGGCCGGCCTCGACCTCCTTGATCTTGACCACGTATTCGTTGGGCTGGAGCTGGACGTTGTCGAGCAGGCGACAGGCCGGCATGACGAAGCCCATGTCGGCGGCGATCTGGCGGCGCAGCGCCTTGATCTGGTCGGTCAGCCGGTCGGTGCCGTCGGGGGCGTTGATCAGCGACAGGAGGGCGTAGCCGAGTTCGATCCGCAGGTCGTCCATCTTCAGCGCTTCGCTGATCGGCTCTTCCTTGGGTTCGGCGGCGGCCTGTTCGGCGAGGGCCTTCTCGGCGACGGCGGCGGCGGTGGAGGCGGTCTTGCGCTTTTCGGCGAGGAGGGCGAGGGCGCCGGCGCCGCCGGCGAGCGCCAGGAACGGCAGGGTCGGCATGCCGGGCAGCATGGCGAGAGCGATCATCACCGCCGACGACATGCCGAGGGCGCGGGGATAGCCGGAGAGCTGGCCGAACAGCGCCTTGTCGGCGGCGCCCGAGACGCCCGCCTTGGAGACGAGCAGGCCGGCGGCGGTCGAGACGATCAGCGCCGGGATCTGGGTGACGAGACCGTCGCCGACGGTCAGCGTCGTATAGGCGTGGGAGGCTTCCGAGAAGGTGACGCCCTGCTGGGCGACACCGATGACGATGCCGCCGATGACGTTGATGAAGGTGATCAGCAGGCCGGCGATGGCGTCGCCGCGGACGAACTTCGAGGCGCCGTCCATGGCGCCGAAGAACGAGCTCTCGCCTTCCAGTTCCTTGCGGCGGCGCTTGGCCTCCTTCTCGTCGATCAGGCCGGCGGAGAGATCGGCGTCGATCGCCATCTGCTTGCCGGGCATGGCGTCGAGGGTGAAGCGGGCGGCGACTTCGGCGATGCGTCCGGAACCCTTGGTGATGACGATGAAGTTCACGATCAACAGGATCGCGAAGACGATGATGCCGATGACGAAGTTGCCGCCCATCACGAAGTTGCCGAAGGCTTCGATGACGTGGCCGGCGGCGGAGGTTCCCTCGTGGCCGTGGCCGAGGATGAGGCGGGTCGAGGCGAGGTTCAGCGACAGGCGCAGCATCGTGGCGATGAGCAGCAGGGTCGGGAAGCTCGAGAATTCCAGCGGCGTCTGGATGAACAGCGAGGTCATCAGGATCAGCACCGACAGGGTGAAGCTGATGGCCAGGAAGGCGTCGAGCATCCAGGGGGGGAGCGGCACCACCAGGACGACGAGGATGGTCATCACGCCGAAGGCGAGACCGATGTCGCCGCGCTTGGCGTTGGCGAGGAGCTGCGCCGGGGTCGGCAGCCCGAAGGGCATGGCGAAGGACTTCGGAGAGGTGCCGCCGGCGGTCGTGTCGGACATCGATCGGGCCTTCGCGCGCGAACCGAGAATCGCCCACGGGACGTCCGGAGCGCTGGGCAAAACTTGCCCAGCGCATGGTTAACCCGTCAAATTCACGGCGCCTTGAATCTCACCCGGGTTGCGGCAATCGATGCGAG
>NZ_DAIPZB010000108.1:0-2010 GCF_036782435.1 Pinisolibacter sp.
CCTTGCTTCCGAGGGGCCGTCCACACATGCGCTCCGGCCGGGGAGGACGGCCGAATTTGCCGGTAGGGCTCGTCTCGAAGCATCTCGCGCGAGCCGGCCGCTCACTCTTCCGCCGCGTCGCCTCCGCCCGCTTCGTCGGGCGCCTCCCTCCCCGGCTTCGCCGTCGTCGCCTTCGGCCGCGGTGTGAACACCAGTCCCTGTTCGACGACGTCGGCGCCGAAGCGGCGGCGCAGGTCGTCGATGGCTGCCTCCGCCTTGGCGCGTCGCCCGGCGTTCTCGTCGACGAGGTCGGGCGGGTCGCAGAAGTCGATGGGCACGAGGTCGGAGACGCCGATGCCGATCAGGCGGAAGCGGCGGCCGTCGCATTCCTTGGTGAGCAGATCGAGGCCGGTGCGGAAGATGCGATCGGCCAGCGCCGTCGGATCGCCGAGCCGGCGGGCGCGGGTGATCCCCTTGAAGTCCGGGGTCTTGAGCTTCAGCTGCACCGTCCAACCGCCGAAGGCGTGCGCCTTCAATCGCCCCGAGACCTTGGTCGCGAGGCGGAACAGGATCTTCTCGAGCGCGTGCGGGTCGGCGACGTCGCTGTCGAGGGTGAGCTCGTTGGAGATCGACTTGATCTCCTGATCCGGCTCGACGATACGGGCGTCCTCGCCGAAGGCGAGCTGGCGCAGGCGTCGGCCGAGGATGCCGAAGCGGCGCATCAGCCGTCCCTCGTCGGCCTTGCGCAGGTCGGCGATGGTGCGGAACCCCTCCACCTCCAGCGCCGCCGCGGTCGCCTTGCCGACACCCCAGATGGTCGAGACCGGGCGGGGGGCGAGGAAATCGAGCGTCTCGGCCCGGCCGATCACCGAGAAGCCGCGCGGCTTGTCGAGGTCGGAGGCGATCTTCGCCAGGAACTTGTTGTGGGAGAGGCCGACCGAGACGGTGAGGCCGACCTTCTCCTCCACCCGACGGGCGAAGCGGGCCAGCGTCAGCGCCGGCGATCCGTGGTGCAGAAGTTCGGTGCCGGAGAGATCGAGGAAGGCCTCGTCGATCGACAGCGGTTCGACCAACGGCGTCAGCTCGAACATCATGTCGCGGATCTCGCGTCCCACACGGGTGTATTTCTCCATGTTCGGCCGGACGACCACGGCCTCGGGACAGCGCTCCAGCGCCTGCCACATCGGCATCGCCGACTTCACGCCGTGGATGCGGGCGACGTAGCAGGCGGTCGAGACGACGCCGCGCTTACCCCCGCCGACGATCACCGGCTTGTCGCGTAAAGTGGGGTCGTCGCGCTTCTCCACCGCGGCGTAGAAGGCGTCGCAATCGACGTGGGCGAGGGCGAGGTCGCCGAGTTCCGGATGCGCCAGGAGGCGCGGACCGCCGCATTTCGGACAACGCGTCGCCCCCGGCCGAACCGCGGTGAAGCAGTCGCGGCAGAAGGCCTCGGGGCGCGGCACGTCGGGCGGGGCGGGAGCGTCGCTCATCGGCTCGGATGATAGCGCCGCGGCGGGATGCCGCGAAGTGGGGTCGCGTGAGACGAGGGCTTGCGCGCCGTGATCGAGGGGGCGAGGATCGGGGCCGTCGAGCAAGGTCGTCCGACGGGAGCATCTCGATGCGAACCGCCTTCTTCGTCATGGGCTTCGCGGCCCTTCTTGACATGGGTGGCAGCGCCGAGGCCGGTCGCCGCTGCACCCGCGACTACGCGCCGGTGTGTGCCCGCGGCCCCGAGGGCGTGCGCAGCTACGACAATCGCAACTGCGCCCGCGCCGCCCATGCCCGCATCCTTCGCGCCGGCCGCTGCCGCAAGGACATCGAAGCGCCGGCCTTCGACCCGCACGACGGCTCGTTGTGCTCGGGCGACATCGACCGGCCGGTCTGCGCCGAGATCGGCGCGACGCGCCTGACCTTCCCCAGCGTCTGCCACGCGGTCGCGGCGCGCGCCACGGTCGTGACCTGGGGAGCGTGCTGGTACTGATGAGACCTGTGCGCGGTTGGACCATCATGTTGATTTGATGCGTTTAATGT
>NZ_DAIPZB010000109.1:0-1570 GCF_036782435.1 Pinisolibacter sp.
CGTCGGCCGCAGCCGTTGCCGGACCGTCCCGACCGTCGAGCCGATCGCCCTCTCGAAAGGCCGAGACGCGGTCCCTCCGACCAGGGAACAAGCCCGCGGGCACGACGACGACACCCCTCCCCTGCCCCATCCCGCTCACGGGACCCGGGTCCTGAATCGTTCGGCGTCGTCCCCGACGAGTTGCGTCCGGATCCAATCCCCCAAGCCACTCGCTCCGTAGCTGCAGAGATCTTCATTGAAGTCCCCGAGCCTCGGCACCAGGATCACCGCTTCGATTCCGAGCGCCATCGCCCGGTCGAGCAATCGCGTGCAGGCGCCCTCCCCGGCCGGGTCACGGTCGCGGAGCACATAGAGGCGGCGACAGGTTGCCGGAAGACGGACGGCCGCGAGGTGTGCCGCCGAGAGCGCGGCGATCACCGGAAGGCAGGGCAGAGCCTGTCGGATCGAGAGCACCGTCTCGATACCTTCACCGGCCGCCAGCACGTCGTCCACCACCCCGAACCTGACGGCATTCCCGAGGAGATCGCCCATCGCCTTCCTCGGCGGATCGATCGCGGCCTTGTCCGATCCGTCGGCAGCGAGCCACGTGCGATGAACGCCGGTGAGCCGACCATCGAGATCGGTGACGGCGGCGATCAGCGCCGGGTGAGCTTCGGTCGGGCCGGTGTCGGGTCGCCACCAGCAACGGGGATGGAAGCGCAGGCTTTCAGTGCCGGAGAGATCGGTGAGACCGCGGGCATGTAGGTAGGTCTCTGCGAGCGTTCCACCGATCGGCTGCGACATGCGGAAGAGTCGGCGGGCGGCCTCCACCGACCGCGCCGGAGACAGTGCTGAGCTCGGTCTTTGCTGTGCCGATCCAACCTCGCCCCGCGCGTCCCCGAGAAACCTCCGGGCCTCCGTGACGACATCGGCGAAACGGGTCAGCCCGAGCGCCTCACGGACGACGTCGAGGAGATCACCGTGTTCACCGCTCGCGGCATCGCACCATTTTCCGGCGCGTCCACGGGCGTCGTCGAAGAGCCGAACGAACATCGAGCGGCCCGGCGTGTTGCGGGCGTCGCCGACCTGCCAGTAGCGGCCCTGTCGGCGACCGTTGGAGAGATAGAAGCGGCACACCGCCTCGGCACGACGGGCCAGACGATGCGCCAGTTCCGAAGCGTCAGGCCGGGCCATCAGGAGGCCTCGCGCTCGGTGATGCGGCGGATCGGATAGGCGTCGAGGAGCCGGCCGAGGATGTCGATGCCACCCGCGTCGGTGGGAACGAAGAACCGCAGCTTCCACGAGATGATCTCGGTGAAGAGGCCGTAAGCACGCAGCCGGTCGCGCATCGCCTCGGTGAAGCCGACAAGCTCGATGCGATGGGCCCCCATGACGCGCACCCTGCGCAGTTGGAGGTCTTGCTCGAGGTCGAGGTTGGTTCGCCCCTCGATCAGCGCGGCATGGGCCGCCGCAGGTGAGAGTGTCGGAGCATCCGTCGCGGTCACGGCTGCGGCCCAGGCGGGCGAGACGCGGCGCCCGATGATGCGCTCGCCGTCGTCGGTCTGGAGGCGATAGACCCGAGTCGACTCGT
>NZ_DAIPZB010000110.1:0-1547 GCF_036782435.1 Pinisolibacter sp.
GGTGGCAATCTCCTCAGGCGAAACGCTCATCCGTGATTTTCAAAACGGACTCTCAACAGCTGCGCGTCCGAAAGAGGCGCCTCGTCGAGACGAAGCGTCATGACCTCGAAACCGGTCCGGCTGACCGCGACGGTGTACTCGAGCTGGGCGGAGAGCTTGCCGTCGTCGGTCACGACCGTCCATCCGTCGCTCGTCGTCGAGACCCGACGGTTCCTCTGGTTCACCATCGACGCGATGGTGAAGACCATTCGGGGCGGCTCTCGTTCGTGCGTGACCGCCGTGATCACACCCGAGGCCAGGTTGATAAGGTCACGCGACGAATGCGCAAATGTCCGCTTCGGGTGGAACTGCGGCTCTCACGCGCCGCCCTTGCCGAACCGGTAGATCGGGATCCCGAGCTTGCGCGCCTTGTCGGCGAGGTTGTCCTGGATACCGGTGCCGGGGAAGACGACGACGCCGATCGGCAGGACGGAGAGCATCTGGTCGTTGCGCTTGAACGGGGCGGCCTTGCCGTGCTTGGTCCAGTCGGGCTTGAAGGCGACTTGCGGAACCTTGCGGATGTCGGCCCAGCGGGCGGCGATCTTCTCGGCCCCCTTCGGCGAGCCGCCGTGCAACAACACCATGTCGGGGTGCTTGGCCAGGATCTGATCGAGCTTGGCGAAGATGCTCGCGTGGTCGGCGGTATCGCCGCCGGTGAAGGCGATCTTCGGCCCGGCGGGCACCATCACTTCGGTCTCGGAGCGACGTTTGGCGGCGAGGAAGTCGCGGCTGTCGACGACGGCCGAGGTGAGGTTGCGATGGGAGACCATCGACCCGACGTGCGGACGCCAGAATGAGCCGGTGTGGCGCTCGTGGTGCTCCGCAGCCTGGTCGCGCATCAGTTCGAAAGCGTCACGGCGTTCGATCAGGGTCTGGCCTTCGGCGATCAGTCGTTCCAGTTCGACCGAGCGCACCTCGCTGCCGTCCTGTTCGCCCTGCGAGCGACGCTGCGCCGCCTCGTTCCCGTCGAGTTCGCCTTCGATCCGCCGACAGGCGCGGTGGAAGAGATTGACGGTCGACCAGAGGAGATCGTCGAGGTCGGGTTCGAGGCGGGTGTCGGCGAGCGTCGAGATCAGGGCGTCGAAGATGTCGGCGATTGCACCGGCGACGCGGGAGCCTTCGGGAAGTGGACGAGGATCGGGCTCGTCCTGGAAGGGGCGCCAGCCGTAGAGCTGGAGCTGGGTGAGGAAATGATCGGTGGGAGAGGCGATGTGATGGGGGTCGAAGTCGTCGTGCCCGCTCATGGGATGCTCCGTCGGTTGGACCGCGCCCTCGCGGCCTTGATGGCGACGAAGCTCACGGAAGCGGACGGACCTGCACCCGGCGCCTTTCTCGCGCATGATCCGTTCCCGAAACCGGATTCCACTTTCGGGAATCATGCGTACCCGCCGGGCCGGAGCAACGCGGAGGACGGCGACGGACGGCGATCTTACCTCGCGATGCAAAGCCCGAAGGGCGGCGGAAGATCGTCGGCCGCAGCCGTTGCCGGACCGTCCCGACCGTCGAGC